>DASQNC010000008.1 GCA_035645145.1 Azospirillaceae bacterium
GCTCATCGACGTCCTGGTGATTGCGGTCTGCGCCGTGCTCGGCGAGGCCGAGAGCTTCGAGGACATCGCGCTGTACGGCCGCTGCAAGCGAGCCTGGCTCGAGGGCTTTCTCGAGCTGCCGAACGGCATCCCCTCGCACGACACCTTCCGTCGGGTGTTGATGCTGGTCGACCCCGAGGCGTTCGAGCGCTGCTTTCTGGGCTGGGTGCGAGCGGTCTTCCGCTCCGACGAGGACGTGCCGCGGCAGATTGCGATCGACGGCAAGACGGTGCGGGGCTCCTTCGACCGCAAACACGGCCGCTCGCCCTTGCATCTGGTCAGCGCCTACGCCACCGAGCACGGGCTCGTCCTGGCACAGCGGGCAGCCGAGGAGAAGAAGGGCGAACTGACGGTCCTGCCCGAGCTGCTGGACGGCCTCGACCTTCGCGGCTGTCTGGTGAGCCTGGATGCGCTCGCCTGCCGGCCGGAGATCGCCCAGCAGATTGTGGGCCGGGGTGGCGATTATCTGATCACGCTCAAGGGCAACCAGAAGAAGGTCCACGCGGAGGTGCGGAACTGGTTCGCGGCCAACGCCTTCGCGCTGGGCGCCCCACTCTGCCCCTTGTATGGGGCGCTCCCTGTCAAGAAGGATCGGCAGGGGATATGCTTGTGCTCGATGTTCCGAGGACTGGGCCGCTGCCAGCGGCGGGCGAGGGCCCGCCGAACCTTGTATCCGGTCGGCTCGCGTCGAGCCGGACCCCTATCCCGCATCCAGCGCGGTCGTCGGCCCAGGTGAACGGGACCCATCTTTTTAACGGTGGATGAACCCAAAGGGGGCTCGGTCACGCGTCCATCCTGGAGCATCGGGAAGCGTCGCTGCCGCTCCCGATCTTGTCGCTCACGCCCGCATCAAGGCACCTTCCGGCACAGTGCCGCTGGCCAGATAGCGCCACAGAGCGACGATCAGCTTGCGTGCCAGCGCCACTAGCATGATCCGGCGCACGCGACCCTTGGCGGTACCGACCCGCTCTTTGAACCAGCGGCTCAGTCCGCTGTCGGGCTGGTGCTGCAGCCAGAACCAGGCGAGCTCGATGGCAACACGCCGCGCGCGTCGGTTGCCGGCCTTGCTGATACCCTGCTCGTGGTCGCGCTGGCCACTCTGCCAGGGGCTCGGCTCCAGACCGAGATAGGCCGCGACCTGGCGGCGGTTGGCGAAGTCACGGTGGAACACCTCCTCCGCCAGAAGGTGCGCCGAGATCGGGCCGATCCCGCGCAGCTTGCCGAGCAGGGCTGCCTGCTGTGGCGCCTTGCCGTCGCTCGCGGCCTCGCGTTCCCGCTCGAGCTCCTCCAGCATCTCATCCACCAGCGCCAGCCTTCGGCACTCGCGCGCGATCTCGGCCTTGAGGCAGACCGGCAGAGGCTGGCCGTTACCTGTGCGCAGAGCCTCAAGACGCTCCTGCCAGCCCCGCCGGGCAGGCTGGAAGTCACGGATGCCCTGGGTCATCAGCAGCCCCTTAATCCGGCCCAGATGCTGGACGCGTTCTTTGACCAGCCGCTCCCGCTCCCGGCCGCGGCGCCTCTGATCCTCCTCCTCGAGGCTGGGTACGCGGACCATGCTGCAAACCTGTGGCTCACCGCGATGCCATGCCATCAGCGTGCGCAGCAGGCCGGCAAGATCGATCCGATCGGTCTTGCGTCGGCGGGCACGGCGGTTGACCAGCAGGCTTGCCGGGTCGACGACCTGATTGGCGATGCCGTGCGCCAGCAGGAGCCGGTGCAGCCAGAAGCCGTCATAGCCGGCCTCATAGCAGGCAACGACCTGCACCTCGCCGTCAAGGCTCGCTTCGGCACGCCGGCGCGCCACCTCGATCAGGCTCAGCAGGGCCGGCGCATCACCGCCGGCGATCGTGTGCCGGCTGATCTTGTCGGCAGCCGGGCTGTGCAGGCCTACCAGCCACTTGGCCTTGCTGAGCTCCAGCGCCACGAACAGTGTGGCAGGCTGTATGCCGGTGGCAGCTGCTGCGAGCGTGGGCGAGATCTCCATGCGACGGCCTCCGATGGGGTCAGAGCGGGCACTCGGACCCTACCCAGCCCGCACACCCGTTGCCCCATGGGATCTTTTAGCGCCGCAGTCGACCTGTTGGCCTCGATCCCCGGCGTCGGTGCGCTCGCAGCCCGGGTGATCGTGGCCGAGATCGGCCTCGACATGGGCCGGTTCCCGACCGCCGGTCATCTGGTCTCCTGGGCCGGGCTGTGCCCGCGCAACGACGAGAGCGCCGGCAAGCGCCTCTCCGCCCGGCTGCGC
>DASQNC010000009.1 GCA_035645145.1 Azospirillaceae bacterium
CATGTGGAACTGCTTGGCGACATCCGCCGGCACCGTCTCCGGCACCCGCTTGACCACCACCTCGGTGCCGGGCACCTGGCGCGCCCCTTCGGCCACCGCACCCGCCATCGTCTCGATATGGCCGTAGCTGGAATAGTAGAGGACGAGTACCTTTGCCATAATTCCTTGCCCCGTCTACGTTCCGGACGGCCGCACGGCCCGCCCGTCACCTGGAAACAGCGGGGAGCGAATTGCACAGCCCGCCTACCTCCGGGAAGTAGTGCGGCAGTGGGGTTTCGCGAACCCGTCTCGGCAGAACCACATCGTTCCAGCACACGCAACAATCATGGACCGCCTCGATGACATGATCGCGTTCATCCGCGTGGTGGAGGCGAAGAGCTTCACCGCCGCGGCGGAGCGCCTCCAGCTCTCCAAGTCGGTGGTGAGCCGCCGGCTGTCGGACCTTGAGGAGCGGCTGGGCGCGCGCCTTCTGAACCGCACCACCCGCAGCCTCAGCCTGACCCCTGCCGGACAGGCCTTCTACGAGCGCGCCCGTGCGATCGTGTCGGCGGTCGAGGACGCCGAACAGACCGTTGCCGAGTTGAACCGCGAGCCGCGCGGCCTGCTGCGGGTGAACGGCCCGATGAGCTTCGGCTTGCTCCATTTGGCCGCGGCCGTCTCCGAGTTCATGAAGCGCCACCCGGCCATCGAGTTGGAATTGGAGCTGACCGACCGCTACGTCGACGTGGTGGAGGAAGGTTGGGACGTCGCAATCCGGATCGGCCGCCTGCCCAACAGTTCGCTGATCGCACGGCGCCTTGCGCCCTCGCGCCGGATCGTCTGCGCCAGCCCCGCCTATCTGGAGCGCCATGGGCGGCCGGAACACCCCGACGATTTGGCCCGCCATGAATGCCTGCTCTACACCGGCATTCCCACCACCGGCCAGTGGCCGTTCCTGATTGACGGCGAACTCCGGATGGTCCGGGTGCGGGGGCGCATGCGGGTGAACAACGCCGACGTGCTGGCCCAGGCCGCGCTGGCCGGTCTCGGCATCGCCGCCCTGCCCACGTTCATGATCCACGAGGATCTGGCCGCCGGGCGTCTGGTGCCGATCCTGGAGAGGCAAATGGCGCAGGACGCGGCCGTCCACGCCGTTTGGCCACACCACCGGCACCTCTCGCCCAAGGTGCGCGCCCTGGTGGACTTCCTGGCCGACCGGTTCGGGCCGGAACCCTATTGGGATGCCCCGCTGCGGGACAAGGGGCTGGTGCAGCCGGCCGCTCCCTGAGCGCCCGCCGGCCGGGCCGGCGGGCGGACGTCACAACGGCACCCGGCCGATGCTGGCGCCGCCATCCACGAACAGGGTCTGTCCGGTGATCCATCCGGCCTCGTCCGACAAGAGGAAGCCGACGGCGGCCGCGACCTCGTCGGGCCCGCCGAAGCGTCCCATGGGCACCATGGACAGATAGGCGCGCTCGCCTTCGCTGCCGGGTGGATTGTTGGTCCGGAACAGCTCGGTCGCCACCGGACCGGGGGCGATGGCATTGACCGTGATGCCCTCGCGCGCCAGTTCCAGCGCCCATGTGCGCGTAAAGCCCACCAGGGCCGCCTTGGCGCCGCCGTACGCGGTGCGGCCGGGCACCCCCAGCACGGTCAGGCTGGAGATGTTGACGATGCGTCCGCGGCCGGCCCGGCGCATGGCCGGAAGGGCCGCCTGGGCGCACTGCACGGCCGGGCGCAGGTTCAGGTCCAGGACGGCGGCGAAGTCGGCGAGATCCACCTGGTCGAGCCTTTGCGGCCGGACCAGACCGACATTGTTCACCACCTCCGTCACCTCGTGCCGCGCGACGATGTCGGCCAGCGCCCGGCGCGCCGCCTCGGGATCGGCCAGGTCGACGGCCACGAACTCGCCGGGGAAGCCGTCCTTGGGATCGGTACGGGCAAGGCCGACGACGGTGCGTCCGCGGGCGGCCATACGGTCGGCCACGGCGCGCCCGATCCCCTTGCTGGCGCCGGTGATCAGGGTTGCGGTGCTTGGCATCGGGCGGTCCCTCCATTGTCCGGACCCACGGCCCCGGCTTGCTTGCCGCCGGGTGCCGACGGGGTTAGGGTCGGACCGGAGAGGCAAGCGCAAGGTGGGCAGCGGGCCAACCTGGAATGGAACAGATCCTGAGCCCGCTTGTCGGCATGGTCGGCCTGTTGGTGGTCATCGGTTTCCTGCCCCCGATCGCCGCGCGGCTCGCCCTGCCCTCCACGGTGCTGCTGGCCGCAGCGGGCGCCGGCCTGGGCATAGCCAGCCATGCGTTGCGCGCGGTCGATGGAATGGGGCCGGCCGGCGACTTCCTGCAGGCGCTGCGCGGCATGGAGATGCCGGCGGAAGGCATCCTCTACCTGTTCCTGCCGATCCTGCTGTTCGAAACCGCACTGGCCGTGGACGTGCGGCGGCTGATGGACGACATCGCGCCGATCCTGCTGATGGCGATCGTGGCCGTCCTGGTCTGCACCCTGTTCATCGGCTTTGCGCTGGCGCCGTTCAGCAAGGTCGGACTGGTCGCCTGCCTGATGCTGGGTGCGATCCTGGCCACCACCGATCCCGGTGCGGTGATCGGGATCTTCCGCGACCTGGGCGCCCCCCGCCGGCTCAGCCTGCTGGTCGAAGGGGAAAGCCTGCTGAACGACGCGGCCGCCATCGCCACGTTCGGCCTGCTTTTGACCATCCTGTCCCGCAATGTCGAGCCGGACTTCGCCCATTTGGCCGTGGACCTCGCGATGGAGTTCGTGGGCGGGATCCTGATCGGCTGGGCACTGGCCCGCGCGACCGTCCTGATCATCCCGCTGCTGCGCGACATCGCGCCCGCCGAGGTGACCATCACCGTTGCACTTGCCTATCTGGCCTTCATCATCGGCCAAGCCTATGCCGGCGTGTCGGGCGTGGTGGCCGTGGTGACGGCCGCGCTGGTCATCGGGTCGACGGGCCGGACCCATTTCTCGGCCGCAAGCTGGAACGGCCTCAAGCATGTGTGGGAGCAGTTGGGCTTCTGGGGCAGTTCGCTGCTGTTCGTGATGGCGGGCATGGTGGTGCCCCCGGTCCTGATGGACGTGTCGCTGGCGGACCTGGGCCGCCTGGGCGTGGTGATCGTGGCGGCGCTTCTGGCCCGCGCGGTGGTGTTGTACGGCATGCTTCCGCTGCTCAGCATGGCCGGGCTAGCCGAGCGGGTGAGCCCGGCGTTCAGCCTGGTGATGCTATGGGGCGGCCTGCGCGGGGCGGTGTCGGTGGCGCTGGCCCTGGCCGTCACGGAGAACAAGGCGGTGCCGGCGGACGTCCAGCGGTTCGTGGCGGTGCTCGCCACCGGCTACGTGCTGTTCACCCTGCTGGTGCAGGGAACCACGCTGCGGCCACTGATGCACCTGTTGAAGCTGGACCGCCTGCCGCCGGAGGAGCAGGCCCTGCGCAACCGCGTCCTGGCCTTGTCCCTGACGGAGATCCGAGACTCACTGGTCGCACTCGCGCGCGACTACCGGCTGGCCCCCTCCCAGGCGCAGACCGCGGCCGAATACTACGAACGCCGTTTGGCCGAAGCGGAGCGGGAATTGAATGCGGGCGACGCGCTGACGTCCGTCGACCGCCAAACGTTCGGGCTGGCGATCTTGGCGGCGCACGAACAGGAACTGGTCCTGAAGCGGTACGCGGACGGCCTGATCTCGCGCCACATGGTGCAGCGGGCGATGCTGGAGACGGGGCGTCTGGTGGACGCCGCGCGTGGCGGCGGTGCGCCCGCCTATGTTCGCGCCGCACGCCGCATCCTGGCCTATGGGCGCGCCTTCCGCGCCGCACTGTGGCTCCACAACCGCCTGGGCATCGACCGGCCGCTCGCCAACCTGCTGGCCCGCCGGTTCGAGCAGATGGTGCTGCAGCGGGCGGTCCTGCGCGACCTGCGCGACTTCGTGCGCGCCCGCATCGGCCAGGTTCTGGGAACCGAAACGGCCGAGGACCTGGGCCGCCTGATCGAGACCCGCATCGCGGCCGTCGAGCAGCAGTTCGAGGCGTTCAAGCTGCAATACCCCGACTACGCGAACGAGTTGCAGCGCCGCTACATCGTCCGTCGTGCGATCCTGCGCGAGGTCGATGCGTACCGCGAGCTGTATGCCGACGGGGTGATCGGGCGCGAGGTGTTCGACAACCTGCAGCGCGATGCCATGCGGCTGGACCGCGAGCTGGCCAAGAGGCCGCAACTGGATCTCGGTCTCGACCGTGAGCAACTGGTCGCACGGGTGCCGATTTTCGCCGGCCTCCCGCCCGACCGGGTCAAGGCCATCGCCCGATTGCTCAGGCCCCGTCTGGCGATCCCCGGACAGGTGCAGGTCCGCCGCGGGAGCCATGGCGATTCCATGTGCTTCATCGGATCCGGGGCGGTGCAGGTGAACATTCCCGGCCGCGCCGAGCCGATCCGGCTGGGCAGCGGCGAATTCTTCGGCGAATTGGCCCTGCTGACCAAGCAGCCGCGAATGGCCGACGTCGTGGCGATCGCCTACTGCCAGCTCCTGTTCCTGGACGAACGGGATTTCGATCGCCTGCGGCGCACCGACCCGGACCTGAACGCCCACATCGAGGCGGTCGCCGCGGCCCGGCTTGGCAGTTGGGCCCAGGGAACGGCGGGCACCCCCGCAACCGCCACCGAGGCCGATCCGGCACCGGCCTGAAGCGGACGCCGCCAAGTGCGTTGGTGCAAGGTACGTTGGGTGGAGACCGGGCGCGGGACGACGCCGGTGGGTCTCAGCAATCGTCCCGGACCACGATCTCGGGCAGGGCGCGCGCCAGGTGCAGCAGCACGTCGTCGGGTTCCTCGATCTCGCCGGCCGCCCGGCGGAGCGCCGTCAGCTCGACACGGCGGGGCACACCGGGGCAGCCAGCCTCGCGCAACAGTCGGATGACCGTCGCACGGGCCTGTTGGTAGGACTGGATGCCGGCCGGAGCCTCCCACGGCTTCCGCACGCCCGACGTCCCCCTTTGCTCGATCACAAGGATCGCAACCTGGTGATTGGTCAGCCAATCGACCACGCCAATTTCCCCGAACGCCTCGTCGATGATGCGTTCGGCCCTCGCCCGGTCCAGCCCGTCCAGGCCGAATCGGTACAGTGACACAGGCGACGGCGTCAGCCGGAGCAGGCCCAGCGTCCGGGCAAGCCCGCCGTGCGCGGGCATTTCCACGGTTCCGATATCGCCATCACCGAGGTCGTATGCGTGGGCGCTTTGGCAGGTCATCGTCGCGGGGGAAAACGGCAGCCGGACAACCCGGCCAGTCCCCGCGAGCATAAAGTCGAATATTTGAAAAAGCCTTACCGGGCCATACTGCGTGCTTCGGCCAGGGGGAGCACAACCTCTACGGCCAAGCCCCCCGTCGGGCGGTTGCGGGCGGTCACCTGCCCTCCCACCGCGCCGACATTGCGGCGGACGATCCACAGGCCGATACCGAAATGCGGCGCATCGTTTTCCGCACTTCCGCTGCGCTGGGAGAAATAGCGCTCGAAGATCTTGTCCAGATGGTGCGGGGGTACGCCGGGCCCTTCGTCCTCCACCCGCAGGACGGCGCGGTCCCCCTGCCGCCCCAGGCGGACCATGACCGTTCCGCCGGGCGGCGAGAAACCGGCCGCGTTCTCGAGCAGGTTCTCCAGCACGGTTTCCAGGAGCTCGTCGGCCGCCCGGACCGGCAGCGATTGGGGAAGCTGTGCCTCCAGCCGGGCGCCGCGCCCGGCCAGAACCGCGGCATAGCCTTCGAGCACCTGGCGGGTCACGGCCGCGGCGTCCACGACCTTGATCGGAACGGACAGCAGGTCGGCCGCCTCCTCGTCCAGCTTGCGCGCGTAGGAGACCAGGCCATCGAGCCGGTCCACCGACCGCTCGATCATGTCCATGGCCCGCTGGCCACGCTTGTCCCCGGTGGGAACGATCCGCTTCAGCGGCTCCAGGGATTGGCGGATGACCGCGATCGGTGTCTTCAACGCATGGGCGTTGTCCTCGGCCGCGCGGCGGATGCTGTCGGCGGACGCCCGCAGCGTCGCCACCAGCCGGTCGAAATCCTCGGCCACGCTTTCGAGTTCCGGCACCGTGTTCCGGTCGGCGAAGGACGCCTCGCCCGGCCCGGCGGTCGCAATCCGCCGCGCCAGTTCGCCGAACCGGTGCAGACTGCGCCAAATACCGGCGATCACGGCCAGCACGATGGCGGCCATCGCCAGGTAGATCAGTGCCGCCGCCTGCACCTCGGGCTTGCGCCAGTAGGGCTGGCCGATCGAGGTGTCCAGATAGCCCGGGGCCGCGTGCGCGGTCACCAGCGCCCAGCACCCGTAGCGGGTATTGACCGGCGTGATGGAGGTCAGGAGTTCCTGCCCGCCGCCGGTGCGGGGAATGCGCAGCGCCAGCGGCTCGTTGCCGGCGCAGGTGCCGGCCAAACGGTCGAACACCCCCTGGTCGATCAACTGCTGGCGTTCCGCCTCGAGGTTCGCCACGGAAACCGTGGGGGCGGCCGCCACATAGAAGAAGCCGTCGGCCCGCGGCACCGAAACGGGACGCAGGAGGAGCTTCAGACCAAGATTCTGGTCCGCGAAGGGGGCCAGCTCCGCCCCCAGCCGCGGCAGCATTTCCGGCGTTGCGGCCTCGAGCACCGGGCGCAGGGCGCGGGCGATGATGCGCCCCTGCTGCACCGCGCTCTCCTGCAGCAGTTCCTGCTGCCGCAGGTCCGCTTCGCGGAACTGGCTGTAGACCAGGACCGGGACGGCCAGGAAGACGATGGCGACGACAATCAGACGTCCGGCGAGCGAGTTGACCAGACGGACGACGACCGCGTCAGTCGGCAGCCTGATCATGACGGCCCGCTTCGTCGCCCCAGCGGTAGCCGAACCCGGCATAGTTCTCGATCCGATCGAAGTCGGGGTCGATGGCCCGGAACTTCTGGCGGATGCGCTTGATGAAGGCGCGGACATTGGCGCGGTACCCGGACGCGCCGTAGCCGGCGACGAACCCCTTGCCGTGCACCAGGTCATAAAGGTCCCGATACGAAACGTCCTCCTCCGGGCGCAGGGCCATTTCCTTCACGATGTTGAATTCGGTCAGGGTCAAATCGACCCGGACGCCGCGCCAGAAGGCCCGCGCCACGTCCAGACGCATTTCCAGCGGACCGATGCGCACGCTCGTCTGCGGCTCGCCCCCGCCGGCCGGCTCGACCTGCTCACCCTGCTCGCCCGGCTCGGGCGTGTCCCCGCCCTTGCGGCCGCTGAGGATCAGCTCCATGCGCTTGAGGACGATCGACAGGCTGCGCGACTTCTCGACGAAGTCCACCGCACCGCCGGCCAGCGCGGCCTCCTCGTACATCTCGTCCGACATGACGGTCAGGAAGATGACGGGAACGTCCACACCATTGGCGCGCAACTGCTTCAGGAGGTCGATGCCATCCATCGGTGGCATCCGCCAGTCCAGCAGCATGATGTCCGCCTGCCCGCCCTTGAGGAAGTACTCCAGCGCTGGCATCGCGCGGTCGAATGAGAGGACGGAATACCCCTCGTCACCAAGATTGAGTTCGAGCGACTCCCGGAACAGGTCGTCGTCGTCGACCAGTGCGACGCGCACGGGCTCAAGGTTGGGCAACATTCCAGCCTTGTGCGACGAGATCGGCGAAGCAACGGGGTGGTGGGGCATCGTGGGCATCGTCTTGACCGCTCATCTTGTAGGAGAGGGCGCGGAAGTCGCGGCTTGCGACATCCATGAAGAAGTACACGGTCAGCACGCAGCCGCGGCCTACGTAGCGCCAACGGAGCGCCGGCGGATCCTCCGCGGTGTCCGTGGGCCTGCCCAGGAGCTTCGCCGTCGCCTCGGGATCCAGGCCGACAAGGTCGGATGCCTGGACGTCCCCCCTGCCGGTCGGCTGGTCGGCCGGTCGGCTGGCGGGCGAGGTGTCGGTCTCCTCCACGGGCAGCGGGGCTGGGACAAGGGTTCCCGGGGTCCGGGATCCCGTCTCCGGAACGGCGGCCGCAACCTGCGGCTTGGTCCTGGGCCGGGGTGCGAACGGCGGTCGGGCGGGCCGAACCTCCTGCGCGGGGGCTGTTGCCGAAACCGCGGCCACCGTCGCCGGGGGAGCCCCGGTCTCGGCGCACGCGGCCAGCAATGCCAGCCCGGCGATCAATCCTGCCTTTGCAAACCGCACGTGCGCGTCCCTCGTGTTCCGCGTCGGCGTGAGTAACCTTTAGACGCAGGAAGCCCGAAAATCATTAAGGGAACGTTAGCCAAACTTCACCTACTACTTTTGTGCAAGAGAAAACCTAGGAATACTGGAAGTTCCAACGGCACCCCCCGCCCATCGGGCATATAACCCCCTGGTTGTGAGATAGAAGAAAACAACTGCTTACAAGACATGGCTTGCCCCGTCCGGCGGCAATGGGCACTCTCAGCCGACCATCCATTCGAGTACCCGGCAACAAGGCCCAAGCGTTGAATCCGCCCCGCCCTACGGCAACCACCACTAATCCCACGTCCCCCGCCGAAACGGCGAACCTGGGACCGGCGCGCATCCTCGCCATCGTGTTCCTGCCGTTCACCGCTGGTTACTTCCTGTCCTACACCTACCGCACCATCAACGCCGTCATCGCCGACGACTTGTCCGCGGCGACCGGCGTGGGAGCCGAGGCGCTGGGCCTGCTGACCGCCGCCTATTTCATCACGTTCGCCGCGGCGCAGCTTCCCCTGGGTATCGTGCTGGATCGCTTCGGACCGCGACGGACGGAAGCGGCCCTCCTCCTCGTGGCGGCGGCGGGGGCGGCGGTGTTCTCGCAGGCGGACGGATTGCCCGGCTTGACGGCCGGCCGTGCGCTGATCGGCCTGGGCGTGGCGGCCTGCCTCATGGCCGCCCTCAAGGCCAATGTGCTGTGGTGGCCGAAGGACCGGCTACCGCTCGTCAACGGCGCCTTCATGGCGGCGGGCGGCAGCGGCGCCATCTTCGCCACGACCCCCGTCGCCGCCCTGCTGACGGTCACCGACTGGCGCGGCCTGTTTCTCGGCCTGTCCGCCCTGACACTGGCCACCGCCGCGCTCATCTGGCTCGTCGTGCCCGAGCGGCGGGACGCCCCCCGGGCCCAGGGAACGTTGCGGACCCAGATCCGCGAGGTCGCCACCATCCTGTCCAGCCCGCTGTTCTGGCGCCTCGCCCCTGCCAGCACCTTGGTGCACGCCGCCTTCCTGGCCTATGCGGGCCTGTGGGCGGGGGCTTGGCTGCGCGACGTCGGCGGGTTCGGGCGGGCGGACGTGGCCTCCCACCTGTTCCTCATGGCCGTTGCCATGGTGACGGGCTTCCTGCTGCTGGGCGTCGTGGCGGAGCGGTTGTCCCGGTATGGCGTGGCGCCCGTTGCCGTCCTGATGACGACGCTGACCGGCGCGGTCCTGGTCCAGATCATCCTGCTGGCCGGGATCGCCCCGCAAGCCTCGATGCTGTGGTGGACCGCCTACGGCTTCCTCGCATCGGGGGGGTCCCTGATCTACGCCATCCTGAGCCAAGCCACCCCGCCCGCCCTCGCGGGGCGGGTCAACACGGCGGCCAATATGCTGATGTTCGTCCTGGCCTTCCTGCTCCAATCCGGAATTGGCGCGGTCGTCAGCCGGTTCGACGCCCCGGCGGGCGGCGGCTTCAGTGCGGACGGGCACCGGGCCGCCCTCGGCATCCTGATCGTGGCGGAAGTCGTGGCCTTGCTCTGGTTCGCGTGGTCCCGGCGGGCCGGCCGCGCCGCCGGCCAACCGTAACCGCCCTCCGGTCCGGCACCGGCCGTCAGGGACGCCACCGCAACAGCACGGCCGAGGCATCGTCCGCGGGCTTGATCCGTGGAAACCGCCGGCAGTCGGCATCGGCGGCCTCAACGGCCCGCAATTCGGCGTACAACGCGTCCAGTCCCTTGTCCACGGCGGCCTGGACCAGGCCATCGGGATCGTAGAGGCCGTACGGGTCCACCAGACGGTAGAAACCGTCGGTCGCAAGCAGGACATGCCCCCCGGCGCCGTCGGGATCGGCGTCCGCAAGCCGGATCCCGTCCAGGTTCAGATGGTCCGCCGCCGCGGGCTCGATGGAGAAGATCCAGTAACCGCCGGGCCTGTTCATGCGCCCCCGTGCGGAGCGCAGCCTGTCCATCAGGGCCTCGCGCCGGGCCTCGGGATCCGAAACGCCCTCGTCCTGCAATCTGCGGACCGCGGCGTTCAGCGCCACTTCGGCCTTGCTGACGCCCGCGGGGCCGAGCGGCCGCGCCGCCCCCCGGCCGGCCCGGACCAGCACCGAGCAATCCCCCAGACCGGCATACGACAGGACACCGCCCTGCCACCGCACATAGGCGACGGCCGCCGAAGGCAGCCCGTAGGTCGGGACGTCGGGCTCGGCCACGGCCGCCCATTGCGCGGCGACGTCCGCGATGGCACCGGCCATCGTTCGGGGGAGATCCCCGCCCGGCGGCTGCATGGCCAGCGCACGGCCGAGCCGCCGGGCGTACCAGGCGGCATCGCTGCCATCGGCAGGAGCGGCCACATAGGTCCGCCCCGCCACGCCGGTGGCCCCATCCACCACCCAGGCGGCGCCGGTGCCGGCGTCCCCGCACCACCCCACCGTGTCCTCGTTGCCGCCGGCCGCCGCCCCTTCGGTCAGGAGCGCCACAACCTCCATCATGCATTACTCCCCGTCTGCGGGAACCCGGATGCGTTCAGCCTGTTTGTCAACCGCCGTCGGCTGCGATCAAGCCGCGCGAGCACGGGAACGGCAAGGAGGGTTTTCATGGCCACGCGCGACACGAGCAGCGAGAGCGCGAAGGGTGAACTGCGCGGAACCGCGGAGACTGCGGGCGAAACGGTGCGCAACACCGCCGACCAACTGATCGAACGGGGTCGGACGGAAGCGCGCAGCATCTTGGAGGAACAACAGCACAGGGCCGCCAGCGGCATCAGCTCCGTGGCCGAGGCTCTGCACGCCGTCGCGGACGAGTTCAAGGGCCGCAACATCGGCGTCGCGGCCCGCTACACCGATCAGGCCGCACAGCAGATCGACACCTTCGCCCGCCGCGTGCGCGAACGGAACCTCGACGACATCCTGTCCGACACGGAGGGCTTCGCCCGCCGCCAACCCGAAATGTTCGTCGGGGGCGCCTTCCTGCTCGGCATTCTGCTGGCCCGGGTGGCCAAGGCGTCCAGCGACCGCCGCCACCGCCGCGAGCGGCTGGAGCGCATGTCCAATTTCTCGGAGTCCGGCGACTACACCGACATTTCGGCGCGCACCGGTCCCGCCGGCTACGCGGGCGGCTATCCGGGCGGCCTGCCGGAGCGCGGCACGACGCGTTCGACCGGGGGCGGCCAAGGCCCGATGGGCCAAGGACCGGGAAGCCAGGGTTCGGGCAACCAGCGGACCACCAGCTATGGGGCCGGTTCGAGCGGCGGCATCGACGACACATCCCGCGGCACGACGGGCGGCACCACAAGCGGGGGCTCGACCGGCCGGGGACCGGGCGCAAGCCAGGCCGGGGCCTACACCACCGGCGGCTCGGTGCCGAACCAAACCCATGGCGCCGGCACGACCCCGGGCCTGGGCGTCCAGGGGGCCACGACCGGCGGCTCCGGCACGACCGCTCCCACGGGCGGTTCGACCGGCGGCACCGGCAGCGAGCACGCAAGGCACATCGGCGGAGCGGCCGGCGGTGGATCCACCGGCGCCGAGCAGGCCAAGGGCGCCTCTTCGGAAGGGAACGAGCGGCTGGCCGGTTCCGGGACGATCACCGGCCTCGGCACGACCGGCGATGTGGGCAAATCCACGGCCGGCATCGGCTCGTCCGGCGACACGGGCGGGTTGAAGGGCGGCACCACCGGCTCCGGCACGGGCACGGCCGGCCCCGCGGGCATGGCGACCAACACCGCCGCCGATACCGGCACCAACCAGCACCTGGGCCAGCCGGGGACGGCATCGGCCTCGCCGCTCGGCATCAGCGGCACGGGTGCGGTGACCGGCGCCAAGGGCGGCGCGGGTGCCGGCAAGCCCACCGCGTCGACGGACCAGGGCAAGAAGGAAACCACCGGCCCGGATAACGGCAAACCCACCGGTCGGAGGAACTGATGCACAACCATCCCAAGGTGTACGACACACCCGATGGGAGCCAGGACGAGGAGGCCCGTCGCGCCCAGATGCGGCGTGACGCGGCCGCCGCGTTCGGCGAGGGTCCGGGCGGTTCCCGGGCCGAGGGCGGCGCCTTCGGCGAGACCATCGACGAGGGCCCGAAGGAACGCCGATCCATCGGATCCCTGTTCGTTTCGCTGATCAACGAGAGCACGACGCTGATCCGCCAGGAGATCGACCTGGCCCGCGCCGAGGTGTCCGAGAAGATCGGGCAGGCCGGCCGGGGATCGGCGATGCTGGCGGCCGGCGGGCTGGTCGCCCTGGTTGGGCTGATCTTCCTGCTGCTGGCGGCCGTTTACGCCCTGTCCAATGTGGTGGAGCCCTGGCTGGCGGCGTTGATCGTCGGCGCGGTCACGACGGCCATCGGCGTCGTCCTGCTGCTCATGGGCAAGTCCCGCCTGTCCGCCGATGCCCTCCAGCCCAAGCGCACGCTTGAGACGCTGGAGGAGGATCGGGAGTGGGCCCGCGCGCAGGTGCGGCGATGACCATGACGGACGACAGCCTGGACCGGCGTCAAACCGCCATCCGCCAAACCCGGGCCGAACTGTCCGAAACGCTGGACACCATCAGGCGGCGGCTCGACCCAGAGAACATCAAGAGGCAGGCCATGGACATGATGCGATCCCCAGACGGCTCGTCGGTCGGTTTCACCCAGACCATCCGCTCCAATCCCGTCCCGATCGCCATGATCGGCTTGGGCCTCGGCTGGCTGGTCATGCAGCGCACCGGCATGTTCGGCGGCTCTTCGGGCCACGGCGCCGGTGGTTCGGGGGGCGCCTTCTCCAAGGTCCGCGACTGGACCGACCGGCAGACCCGCGGCACGCGGGACAGCGTCCGCCAAGCCATGGCACGGGCCGGCGACACGCTGCACAGCGCCACGGACAAGGCGAGCGACACCCTCCAGCACATGCGGGACCGGGTCAGCGGCGGTCCGTCCGACACCACCAACACGACCGGGGGCTACACCACCGGGACGGGCTATGCCGCCACCGGCCAGTCCGGGGGCCAGTCCGGGCCCGGCTACGGGGCGGGGTCGTACGGGGGCGCCACGTCCGCCGGCCACACGGCCCAGGAGAGCGGCACCTTCACCCAGGTCCGCAGCCAGTTCGGAAAGGCCAGCGGCAGCCTCTGGCATCTTGTGGACGAATACCCCCTGGCCGCGGGCCTGATGGGTCTGGCACTGGGGGCCGCCATCGGAACCGCGATCCCGTCGACCCGGTACGAGGATGATCTGCTGGGCGATGTCGGGGACGAGTTGCGCAATCGCGGCCTCGAATACGGCGCCGAGGCGGCCGACCGCACCCTGACGATCGCCCAGCGCGCGGCCGAGGCCGGAGTGGAAGCGGCACGTAGCGAAGCCGAAAAGCAGATTTCGGACGTGGCCCCGGGCAGCCAGGACACGGCCCAATCCAACCAGGGCCAGCCCGGCCAAATCCAGTCCGGTCAGAACCGGGCCGATCAGACGGGTGGCGGCTCGACGTCCACCACCGCACCTTCCACGTCGTCGGTGAGCATCGACACCAAGCCGAGCGGCAGCGCGTCCACGACCGGCAAGGTCTGAGACCAGGCTCCGCACCGGCCTTCCGTGCGGTGAACCGGAACGGCGCCCCTTCGTCGAAGGGGCGCCGTTTCCCTTATTCGGCGGCGATGGCGGCGGCGGTGGCGGAAACGTCCAGCGTCTGCGCCTCGACCAGTTTGGCGAACAGACCGCCGCGGGCCACCAGCTCGTGGAAGCCGCCGACCTCGGCGATGCGCCCATGGTCCAGCACCACGATGCGGTCGGCGCGCATCACCGTGCTCAGGCGGTGGGCGATCACGATGGTGGTGCGGCCACGGGACAGCTCGTCCAAGCTGGCCTGGATCGCCCGCTCGGTCCGCGCATCCAGCGCGCTGGTCGCTTCGTCCAGCACGACGACCGGCGCGTCCTTGAGCATCGCCCGGGCAATGGACAGGCGCTGCTTCTCGCCGCCCGACAGCTTCACGCCCCGTTCCCCCACCTGCGCGGCGAGACCGTCGGGCATGCGGGCGACAAATCCATCGGCCTGCGCCCGCCGCAACGCGCCACGCAGCCGCTCCTCGCCCGCGCCGGGTGCGCCGACCCGCAGGTTGTCGGCAATGCTGCGGTTCAGCAGGAAGGGGTCCTGGAAGACCATGGCGATCTGTGCCCGGAGATCGGCCAACGGCAGGGAGCGCAGGTCGATGCCGTCCAGCGTGATCCGGCCGGACTGCGGATCGGCGAACCGCAGCAGGAGGTTCGCCAGCGTGCTCTTGCCGGCGCCGGTGTGGCCGACCAGCGCCACGCATTCGCCCGGCTGGATGTCCAGGTCGATGCCATGGACCCCCGCCCCGCCGGGATAGGCGAAGGTGACCCCCTCCAGCCGGATATGGCCGCGTGCGCGCCAGCTGGGGACCGGGGCCTTGGCACCGGGCAGATCGGTCACCGTCGGCTGGCGTTCCACGATGTCCAGGAATTCCCCGATCTGCGCCGACCGCCACAGGGCCTCGGCGACCTGCATCTGGATGCCGGCGATGCGCGGCACGAGGGCCGAGGCCAGGGTCACCAGGGTCACAACTTCGCCGACGCTCGCCTCGCCCCGTCCCACCAGGGCCGTGCCGGCGACGAAAATGCCGGCGAAGCACAAGGTGAACGCGGCATCCGGCAGGGCCGAATAGGCTGCCCAGAGCCGAAGCAGCGGCAACTGGCGCGAGATCCGCTCCTCAAGAAGGCCGTCGAGGTCGCGCAACTCGCCCTCGACCCGGTCGTAGGCCTGGAGCAGCCGCAGATTGCCGAGCGCATCCCCGGTCCGGGCATAGATGCGGCCGCGGATCGCCTCGAGTTCCTTCTGCGCCCGCACCGCCCGCCGGACGACCAGGGTCGAGGCGGTGGAAAAGGCGGCCAGCAGGCCGATGAACAGCGCACCCAGGCGCACGTCCAGGAACAACGCCAGCGGGACCGTGACCAGAACCGACGCCAGATTGGGCACCAGCATCCGGAACGTGTTGAGCCACAGCGAGAACAACGCCTCGGTTCCCGTCGCCATGACCTTCGCCAGCCAGGCGCTGTGGACGTTGGCATGGAAGTCCTGCGACAGGCGCAGCGTCGCCGCCGCGAACCGGGCCATCGCCAGGTTCATGCCACGATGGGTCAGCCGGTCCGACACCAGCCGGTTGGCATAGTCCACCCCAAGGAACACCAGCGCCACCCCCGCAAAGGCCGCCAGCAACGGCCACGCCGCCTGCCCGGCCCCGGCCGGTGCGGTCGACAGGGCGTCAACCGCGCGGCCGAACAGAATCGGCTGGGCGGTGGAGAGCAGGGCGGCCACCGCACCGAGAACGGCGCAGAGGACGAGGGGCGCCTTGCCGCCGCCGGCGAGCAGGCGGAAGGCGCCGAGAAGCGTGCGCAGCATGGGTCCACCGGATCGTGAAATGGCGTTGCCCGCAGGGATAGGCCCGGCCCGCGCTGCATTTCGTTAAACACGCCCCGATCCACGCTTTTGTCACCAATTGCCCAAGCCGGGGGCACCCGGCGATGGCAGGTCGCGTCGTGGGTCTTTGCGGCCCGCGCCAAACGGGCCAAACTGGGCAATCGCAATAAGAAACGTCAGGGAAGGATCACCCACAGATGACACCCTCCAAGCTGCTCGCGTCCGCCTTCGCCCTTGCGATGGCGGCCGGCCCCGCTTTCGGGCAGGTCTCGGACAATGTGGTCAAGATCGGAATCCTGAACGACCAGTCCGGCGTCTACGCCGAGTTCGGCGGGCGCTCGTCGTTCGAGGCCGCGCGGATGGCGGTCGAGGATTTCGGCGGCAAGGTGCTGGGGATGCCGGTCGAGGTCATCACCGCCGACCACCAGAACAAGCCGGACGTCGCCTCGAACCTTGCCCGCCAATGGTACGACGTGGACAAGGTCGACACCATCATGGAGCTGACCACCTCGTCCGTGGCGCTCGCCGTGCAGTCGCTCAGCAAGGAGCGCCGGAAGATCACCATGGTCACCGGGGCGGCGACGACGGATTTGACGGGCAAGCAGTGCTCGCCCTACGGGTTCCATTGGGCCTACGACACGCGCGCGTTGGCGGTGGGCACCGGCGGCGCGCTGGTCAGCCAGGGCGGCAACAGCTGGTTCTTCCTGACCGCCGACTACGCCTTCGGCTATTCGCTGGAGGAGGAGACCTCGCGCTACGTGAAGTCGAAGGGGGGCCGCGTGGCCGGCGCCGTCCGCCATCCGCTGGCGACGGCCGACTACTCCTCGTTCCTGCTCCAGGCGCAGGCATCCGGCGCCAAGGTGGTCGGGCTGGCGAACGCCGGTGCGGACACCGCCAACTCCATCAAGCAGGCGGCCGAATTCGGCATCGTGCAGGGTGGGCAGCGGCTGGCGGCGCTGCTGTTCACACTGGCGGAGGTGCACGGCCTGGGCCTGGAAGCGGCACAAGGCCTGACCCTGACCGAAGGCTTCTACTGGGATCTCGACGATAAGAACCGGGAGTTCGGCCGCCGGTTCATGCAGCGCACCAACCGCATGCCGAACATGGTCCACGCCGGCACCTACTCGGCCGTCCTGCATTATCTGCGCGCGGTGCAGAAGGCGGGCACGGACGAGGCGCAGGCGGTGGCCACGGCCATCCGCGAAATGCCCGTCGACGACTTCTTCGCCCGCAACGGCAAGGTGCTGCCGAACGGGCGCATGGTCCACGACATGTACCTGTTCGAGGTGAAGAAGCCGTCCGAAAGCAAGGGACCGTGGGACTATTACAAGGTGCTCGCGACCATCCCCGGCGACCAGGCCTTCGCCACCGTCGAGGAAAGCGGCTGCCAGGTGGCGGCACGCTGACCGGCACCGCACGGACGGGGACCGCGCCGATTCGGCGCGGTCCCCGCATGGATCTGGACTCCGGTCGACCCGGGCGGTTCCCTTGGAACATCTCGTCCATCGCGGGAGTGCCCAAACGATGCGCGTCGTGATCACGGGCGGTGGCGGCTTCATCGGACAAAAGCTGGCAAAGCGCCTTGCCGCGGATGGCCGCCTGTGCGGCCGTCCCATCTCATCGCTCGTCCTGTTCGACATGGCCGCCCCGCCGGTGCCGGCCGGGAGCCCCTTCCCGATCGAAGCCATGGCCGGGGACATCGCCGATCCGGCCGGCGTGGCGCGCCTGTTCGCCGGCGGCGCCGATGCCGTCTACCACTTGGCCGCAGTGGTCAGCGGTGCGGCCGAGGCGGACTTCGACCTGGGCTACCGGGTCAACCTGGACGGGACCCGCCGGGTGCTGGAGGCCTGCCGGACCCGCGCCACAGGTGGTCCGACCCGTCTGGTCTTCGCCGCGTCGTGCGCCGCGTTCGGGGGCGGGTCCGGCGTGGTGGTGCGGGACGACACGGTTCCCCGGCCGCAGACCTCGTACGGCACCCAGAAGGTCATCGGCGAGTATCTGGTCAACGATTACAGCCGCAAGGGCCATGTGGACGGCCGGTCGCTGCGCCTGCCCACCATCGCGATCCGCCCCGGCGCACCCAATGCCGCCGCCTCCGGCTTCGTATCGTCCATCGTGCGCGAGCCCCTGCAGGGCCGTCCGGCCGTCTGTCCGGTCGAGCCCGAAACCGAAGCATGGGTGCTGTCGCCCCGCCGCCTGGTGGATGCGCTGGTCCGGGCCGTCGAACTGCCGGCCGAGGCCTGGGGCGGCGACCGCACGGTCAACCTGCCCGGCCTGACCGTCTCGGTCGCGCAACAGCTCGACGCCCTGCGCCGGGCCGGCGGGGACACGGCCGTGCAGCGTGTGCGCTTCGAGCCGGACGCGCGCGTCCGGGCCATTGTGGACACGTGGCCGACGCGGTACGAGACTGTCCGCGGGACGGCCTTGGGTTTTGAACGTGACGCGGATGTGGACGCGATCGTCCAGGCCTTCGTGGCCGACGATCTCGCCGGCTGAGCCTCGAAGACGTCCCGAAGACGCCCCAAAGACGGTTGACATCCAGGCCGCGGCGGACCACTTAAAGCGTACCAGATTGGTACGGATTTCCCTGATGCTGCGGCTCAGCAAGCTGACCGACTATGCGGTCGTGGTCATGACCGAGATGCTGCGCACGCCCACGGCCGTGATGACGGCCGGGGAGCTTGCCGCGCGCACCGGCCTGCCCGCGCCCACCGTGCAGAAGATCCTGAAGCTGCTGGCGAAGGACGGACTGATGGCGTCCACCCGCGGGGCGTCGGGTGGCTATGCCCTGGCGCGTCCGGCGGCGCACATCTCGGTCGCCGACATCATCGCCGCCGTGGACGGGCCGATTGCCCTGACGGACTGCGTCGGCGGGGCGGAGGGTTGCTGCGTGGAGGAGCTGTGCCCCATGCGGGGCAATTGGGACAAGGTCAACCGCGCGGTGCGCGCGGCGCTGGAGGGCGTGTCGCTGGCCGACATGGCGTCGCCGTCGGCGCCCGAAGCACCTGCGCAACCGCGACAGCTGGCGCACCTGCCCGGCTGACCGCGACGGATTTCGGAAGGGGACTGACAGACATGGCCGCGGCCAACGAGACCATCGACACCGTCCGCGAGGTGACGGAGCAGGGCTACAAGTGGGGTTTCGTCACCGACATCGACATGGAGACGGCACCCAAGGGCCTGTCCGAAGACACCGTCCGCTTCATTTCGGCCAAGAAGGAAGAGCCGGAATGGATGCTGGAATGGCGGCTGCGCGCCTTCGAGGCGTGGAAGTCCATGGAGGAGCCACACCACTGGGGCAAGATCAGTTACCCGCCGATCGACTACCAGGACGCCTACTACTACGCGGCGCCGAAGATGAAGGAGCGCCCGAAGACGCTCGCCGACGTCGATCCCGAGCTGCTCAGGACCTATGAGAAGCTGGGCATCCCCTTGCGCGAGCAGGAGATCCTGGCCGGCGTGGAAACCTCGAACATCGCGGTGGACGCGGTGTTCGACAGCGTGTCGGTGGCGACCACTTTCCGCAAGAAGCTGGAGGAGATGGGCGTCATCTTCTGCTCCATCTCCGAGGCCATCAAGGAACACCCGGAGCTGGTGCGCAAGTACATGGGCTCGGTGGTCCCCTACACCGACAACTACTTCGCCACGCTGAACTCGGCCGTCTTCACCGACGGGTCGTTCGTCTACATCCCCAAGGGCGTGCGCTGCCCGATGGAGCTGTCGACCTACTTCCGCATCAACGCGGCCAACACCGGGCAGTTCGAGCGCACGCTGATCATCGCCGACGAGGGCAGCCACGTCTCGTACCTGGAGGGCTGCACCGCGCCCAAGCGCGACGAGAACCAGTTGCACGCGGCCGTGGTCGAGCTGGTGGCCCTGGACGACGCCACCATCAAGTATTCGACGGTGCAGAACTGGTATCCGGGCGACGCCGAGGGCCGGGGCGGCATCTACAACTTCGTGACCAAGCGCGCGGCCTGCCGCGGCCGGAACTCCAAGGTGAGTTGGACGCAGGTGGAGACCGGCTCCGCCATCACCTGGAAGTACCCGAGCTGCATCCTGCAGGGCGACAATTCGGTGGGCGAGTTCTATTCGGTCGCCATCACCAACAACTTCCAGCAGGCCGACACCGGGACCAAGATGATCCACATCGGGAAGAACACCCGGTCGACGATCGTCTCCAAGGGCATTTCGGCCGGCAAGTCGAACAACACCTACCGCGGCCTGGTGAAGATCCTGCCCAAGGCGCAGGGGGCCCGGAACCACACCCAGTGCGACAGCCTGCTGATCGGCGACCAGTGCGGCGCGCACACGGTCCCCTACATCGAGAACCGCAACCGCACCGCCAGCGTCGAGCACGAGGCGACCACCGCCAAGATCAGCGAGGACCAGCTGTTCTACTGCCGGTCCCGCGGCATCTCGGAAGAGGACGCGGTGAACCTGATCGTGAACGGCTTCGTGAAGCAGGTCCTGCAGGAACTGCCGATGGAGTTCGCGGTCGAGGCCCAGAAACTCGTCGCCATCAGCCTGGAAGGCAGCGTCGGCTGACGGAAATCCGCCCCACCCTGTCGTGCCTGCCGGGACGACGGGGCGGAGGGCGCCAGAACGTTTGGGAATTGGAAATGCTTGAGATCAAGAACCTGCACGCGACGGTGGACGGCAAGGAGATCCTGAAGGGCATCGACCTGACGGTCCCCGCGGGCGAGATCCACGCCATCATGGGCCCCAACGGGTCCGGCAAGAGCACCCTGTCCTATGTCCTCGCCGGCCGCGACGGCTACGAGGTCACCGCGGGATCCGTCACGTTCGACGGCAGGGACGTCCTGGCGATGGAGCCCGAGGAGCGCGCCGCGAGCGGGCTGTTCCTGGCGTTCCAGTATCCGGTCGAAATCCCGGGCGTGTCCAACACCACGTTCCTGAAGGCGGCCCTGAACGCCCAGCGCAAGCAGCGCGGCGAGAAGGAGCTGGATGCCATGGAATTCCTGCGCCTCATGCGCACGAAGACCAAGCAGCTCGGCATGACCGACGAGATGATGAAGCGCGCGGTCAACGTCGGCTTCTCCGGCGGCGAGAAGAAGCGCAACGAAGTGCTTCAGATGGCCATGCTGGAACCGCGGTTCGCGGTGCTGGACGAGACCGACAGCGGGCTCGACATCGACGCGCTGAAGATCGTGGCCGACGGCGTGAACCTGCTGCGCGGGCCGCAGCGGTCCATGCTGGTCATCACCCACTACCAGCGCCTGCTGGAGTACATCGTGCCCGACCGGGTGCACGTGCTGGCGCACGGGCGCATCCAGCGCTCGGGTGGCAAGGAGTTGGCCGAGGAGCTGGAGCGCAAGGGCTACGCCGAGTTCGGCGTGACCGAGGCCGCCTGAGGACCGCACCATGACCGCAGCGCCCCAGACCTCGCTCCAGACATCGTCCCAGACTGCGCCCCAGGCTGCGACCGAGCCCTTCGTGCAGCAATTCGCGGCGCACCATGGTTCGCTGCCCGGCGCCGCCCTGCCCTGGCTGGGCCGGCGGCGCGAGCTGGGGCTGGAACGGTTCCGCGCCAAGGGATTCCCCACCCCGCGGGTGGAGGAGTGGAAGTACACCAACCTGCGTGCGCTCGAACGCATCGCGTTCGCCGCCCCGAGGGATGGCGACCGCGCATTCGGCGTCCTGGCGGCGGATGCGCTGCCGACCGTGATGCCGGGCCTGGAAACCCCACGGCTGGTGTTCGTGGACGGCCGCTTCAACAAGCTGCTGTCGCGCGTCGATGCCCTGCCCGCCGGCGTGCGGCTGGACAGTCTGGCCGGGGTGCTGGCGACATCGCCCGACCTTGTCGAGCCGTACCTCGGCCGCCTGGAACCCGACGCCGGCGAGCCGCTGGTCGGCCTGAACGCGGCGCTCGCCGAGGACGGGCTTGTGCTGATGGTCGAGGACGGCGTGGCGCTCGAAATGCCCGTCGAGGTCGTCTACATCGGCACGGCGGCGGAGCGTGCCGTCGCCTACCACCCGCGCAACCTGGTGGTTGTCGGCAAGGGCGCCCTCGTCACGCTGGTCGAGCACCATCTGGGGCTGGCGGTCGGCCCGAACCCGGGGACCTACTTCGCCAACCACGTGACGGAAGTCACGGTGGGCCCGCAGGCGACGCTGCACCACTACAAGGTCCAGCGCGAAGGGGTGGGCGCGTTCCATGTGGCACGCACGCTGGTCCAACTGGCCCAGGACGCCCACTACGACAACTTCGCCCTCAGCTCGGGCGCGCGGCTGGCCCGCAACGAAATCCATGCCCGCCTGGACGGCACCGGCATCATGTGCCGCCTGAACGGCGCCTACATGATCGGCGGCCAGCAGCACTGCGACACCACCACCTTCATCGACCACGCCCATCCGTCGTGCGGCTCGCGCGAGGTCTACAAGGGCGTGATCGACGGCCACGGCCGGGCGGTGTTCCAGGGCAAGATCCTGGTGCGCCGGGACGCGCAGAAGACCGACGGCTACCAGCTCAACAACGCGCTGCTGCTGTCCGACACGGCGGAGATCGACGCCAAGCCCGAGCTTGAGATCTACGCCGACGACGTCAAGTGCAGCCACGGCGCCACGGCCGGCGAGTTGGACGAGGACCAGCTGTTCTATCTGCGCGCCCGCGGCGTGCCGAAGGACGAGGCGCGCGGTTTGCTGATCGGCGCCTTCCTGGCGGAAGCCGTGACGGAAGTGCAGCACGAAGGCGTGCGCGAAAGCTTCGGCCGGCTGGTCGAGGACTGGCTGTCCGCGCACAAGGAGGCGGCATGACCGCAGCCCCCAAGCCCACGCCCGGCAATGGCTACGATGTGGAGGCGGTCCGCCGGGACTTCCCCATCCTGTCGCGCCAGGTCTACGGCAAGCCGCTGGTCTATCTGGACAATGCCGCCTCGGCCCAGAAGCCGCGGCAGGTCATCGAGCGCATGACCCGGTTCCTGGCCGAGGACTATTCCAACGTCCATCGCGGCGTGCACTTCCTGTCCCAGACCGCGACCGAGCAGTACGAGGCCGTGCGCGACCAGGTGGCGCGCTTCGTGAACGCGCCGTCGCGGGAGTGCATCGTCTTCACCCGCAACGCGACCGAGGCCTTCAACCTGGTGGCGGCCAGTTGGGGCCGCACCTTCCTGGAGCGCGGGGACGAGGTGGTGCTGTCCGAGATCGAGCACCACGCCAACATCGTGCCCTGGCAACTGCTCGAGGCCGAGAAGGGCATCGTCATCAAGGTCGCGCCCGTCGACGACGAGGGCAATTTCCGCCTGGACGCGTTCGAGGCCCTTCTGGGTCCGCGGACCCGGCTGGTGGCCGTCACCCACGCCTCCAACGTGCTGGGGACGGTGACGCCGGCCAAGGAGATCGCCCGCATCGCCCACCGGCACGGGGCCAAGGTGCTGTTCGACGGCAGCCAGGCCGTCGTGCACATGCCCGTCGACGTGCAGGACATCGACGCCGACTTCTACATCTTCACCGGGCACAAGCTCTACGGCCCGACGGGCGTCGGCGTGCTGTACGGCAAGTTCGACATCCTGAAGTCCATGCCGCCCTACCAGGGCGGCGGCGACATGATCGAGGCGGTCAGCTTCAAGGGCACGACCTTCAAGGCGCCGCCCGAACGGTTCGAGGCGGGCACCCCGCCCATCGTGGAGGTGATCGGCCTGGGCGCGGCGCTCGACTACGTGACGGCGCTCGGCCTGGACGCCATTGCCGACCACGAGCGGCGCCTGCTGCGTTACGCCACCGACCGGCTGTCACGGATCGACGGCGTCCGTATTCTGGGGACCGCCCGGAACAAGGCGGCCATTTTGTCCTTCACCATCGACGGCGTTCATCCCCACGACGTCGGATCGCTGCTGGACCGGGCGGGGGTGGCGGTGCGGGTGGGTCGCCATTGCGCCGAGCCGTTGATGGAGCGGTTCGGTGTGCCGGCCACCGCACGGGCATCGTTCGGCCTCTACAACACCATGGCCGAGGCCGACAGGCTGGCGGACGCGGTGCAGGCGGTGAAGGAGTTCTTTGCCTGATGTTCGACGACCTGCGCGAACTGTACCAGGAAGTCATCCTGGACCATTCCAAGAACCCCCGGAATTTCCGGCATCCGCCGGACGCCAACCGCGAGGCGAAGGGGGAGAACCCGCTGTGCGGCGACCGGCTGATCGTCTACCTGACGGTGGACGGCGACGTGGTCCGCGACGCGGCGTTCCTGGGCAACGGTTGCGCCATTTCCAAGGCGTCGGCCTCGATGATGACGGACCTGGTCAAGGGCAAGACGACGGACGAGGCCAAGGCCCTGTTCGAGAGTTTCCACCACCTGTGCACCCATGACGATCCGCCCTCGGCGGCCGACCACGTGCACGAGGAGGACCTGGAAAAGCTGCAGGTGCTTTCGGGCGTGCGGCAGTTCCCGGTCCGGGTGAAGTGCGCCACGCTGGCCTGGCATGCCATGGACGCTGCCATGGCAGGCGGCGGCAAGGCGACGACGGAGTGAGGTTGCGATGACGGATACGACGGCGGCCATGCACACCGGGGACGATTTCGACGAGGAGGACATCACGCCGCCTCTGATCGAAGCGCCGACGGACCATCCGTTGTGGCACAAGGTCCGCGACCAGTTGCGCACGGTGTTCGACCCGGAAATCCCGGCCAACATCTACGAGCTGGGCCTCATCTACAAGGTGGCGTTCGACGAGGCGTCGAACGTGAAGGTGGACATGACCCTCACGTCCCCCGGCTGCCCCGTGGCCGGGACCATGCCCGGCATGGTGGAGGACGCCGTGAGGATGATCCCCGGGGTGAACGACGTGAACGTGGAGATCGTGTGGGATCCGCCCTGGAACCCCGGCATGATGTCCATGTCCGCGCGGGTCGCCCTGGATATGCACTACTGACCGACGGAGGTATCGAAGCAATGCCGTTCGCCCCTGTGATGACCCTGACCGACGCGGCGGCCGAGCGGGTGAAGGCCCTGATGTCGAAGGCCGACAAACCCGCGCTCGGCCTGCGCGTCGGCGTGAAGGCCCGCGGCTGCTCGGGCATGTCGTATTTCGTCGAGTACGCGACCGAACCGAAGAAGTTCGAGGAAGTGGTCGAGGACAAGGGCGTGAAGGTCTTCATCGACCCCGCCGCGACCATGTTCCTGATCGGGTCGGAAATGGACTACGTCGAGGACAAGATGCAGTCCGGGTTCGTCTTCCGGAACCCGAACGAAAAGGGCCGCTGCGGCTGCGGCGAAAGCTTCCACGTCTGATACCGCCGAGCGCATGTCTTTATGCGCTCGGCTTGCTCCTCAATCGCCGGCGCTCCGCTTGGCTTGCGCGCCAGCCGGTCCCCGGTTCAAGTCCGCGCCTCCGGCCCCCGGTTCAAGTCCGCGCCTCCAGCCCCCGATTCAAGTTCGCGCCTCCGGCCCCCGATTCAAGTTCGCGCCTCCGGCGCGGGGCGCGATCCGGATGGGACCAAGTGGGAGGGTGAGACGGCCCCCTCCCCCACCCGCCCCCTGGCCGTCCGCGGCGCCCCGGCTATACTGCGTGTCCTTGCCCCGCAGAGATGGCCCCACGCCATGCAGAAGCCCGCGCCGCGGCCGATTCACCGGCTCGACTACACGCCCCCCGCATATCTGATCGACACGGTCGAACTGCACTTCGACCTGCACGAGGACAAGGCGGTCGTGCGGGCCCGTTCGGCGGTCCGCGCGAACCCGGACGCCAAGGCCGGCCAGCCCCTGGTGTTGAACGGCCAGTCCATGCGGCTGGTCTCGGTGGCGCTCGACGGGAAGGCTCTGGGACCCGACGAGCACCGGTTGACCCCGGACGACCTGACGATCGAACGCGTGCCGGCGCGCTTCACGCTGGAGGTCGTCACCGAGCTTGAGCCCCAGAAGAACACGGCGCTGGAAGGGCTCTACAAATCCTCGGGCAACTTCTGCACCCAATGCGAGGCCGAGGGCTTCCGCAAGATCACCTATTTCCTCGACCGGCCGGACGTGATGGCGCGCTACACGACCACCGTGGAAGCCGACGCCACGCGCTATCCCGTGCTGCTGTCCAATGGCAATCCGGTGGCCCGGGGCGAGGCCGCGGGCGGGCGCCATTGGGTCCGCTGGGAGGATCCCCACCCCAAGCCCTGCTACCTGTTCGCGCTGGTCGCCGGCAACCTGGCCGTGGTCAAGGACCGGTTCCGCACCCGGTCCGGCCGGGACGTCGAGTTGGCGATCTACGTCGAGCCGGGAAACGAGGACAAGTGCGACCACGCCATGCGGTCGCTGATCAACTCGATGAAGTGGGACGAGGACGTTTACGGCCTCGAATACGACCTGGACGTGTTCAACATCGTCGCCGTGTCCGACTTCAACATGGGCGCGATGGAGAACAAAGGCCTCAACATCTTCAACACCAAATACATCCTGGCCAAGCCCGAGACGGCGACCGACACCGACTTCTTGGGCGTGGAAGCCGTGGTCGCGCACGAATACTTCCACAACTGGACCGGCAACCGCGTCACCTGCCGTGACTGGTTCCAGTTGAGCCTGAAGGAAGGGCTGACCGTCTTCCGCGACCAGCAGTTCTCGGGCGACATGAACTCGCCCGCGGTCAAGCGCATCCAGGACGTCCAGCGCCTGCGCGCGGGCCAGTTCGCCGAGGATGGCGGCCCCATGGCCCATCCGGTGCGGCCGGACAGCTACATCGAGATCAACAACTTCTACACGATGACGGTCTACGAAAAGGGCGCGGAGGTCGTGCGCATGCAGCACACGCTCCTGGGCCCCGACCGGTTCCGCAAGGGCACGGACCTCTACTTCCAGCGCCACGACGGGCAGGCCGTCACCTGCGACGACTTCGTGGCCGCCATGGAGGATGCCGGGGGCGTCGACCTCGGCCAGTTCCGCCGCTGGTACGCCCAGGCCGGCACCCCGGTGGTCGAGGCGCAGACCCGGTGGGACGGGGCCGCCGGCACGCTGTCGCTGACCCTGCGCCAATCCACCCCGCCCACCCCCGGCCAGCCGGACAAGCTGCCGCTGCACATCCCGGTGGCAGTGGGTCTGGTCGGTCCGGACGGCAGGGACCGGCCGGTGACCCTGATGGGTGAGAACGGCCCCGGTGCCACGACGCGCGTTCTCGACCTGCGCGAAGCCGAACAGACCTTCGTGTTCACGGGCCTGGACGCCGAACCCGTGCCGTCCCTGTTCCGCGGCTTTTCGGCCCCGGTGAAATTGAAGGCCCCTGTTTCCGACGCGCATCTGGCCTTCCTGCTGGCCCACGACAGCGACCCCTTCAACCGGTGGGAGGCCGGGCAGACCCTGGCCACCCGGCTGCTGCTGCGCCTCGTCGCGGACCACCAGGCCGGCCGGGACCTGACGGTGCCGGAGGGGGTGGTGGACGCCTTCGGGCGGCTTCTGGCCGACGCCGGGCAGGACCGTGCCTTCGCCGCCCTGGCACTGACGCTGCCGAGCGAGGGGTATCTCGGCCAGCAGATGGACGTCATCGACGTGGACGCCATCCACGCCGCCCGCCTGCACGTGCGCAAGACACTGGCGCAACGGCTGCGTCCGCAGTGGATGGACATTTACCGCGGACTGCGGACCGACGGCCCGTTCCACGTCTCGCCGGACGCCATCGGGCGCCGCAGCCTGAAGAACCTGGCGCTCGGCTATCTGATGGCGCTGGAGGACCGCGAGGCGGTGGACCTGTGCGTGGCCCAATTCCGCACGGCCACGGCCATGACGGATGCGCTGGCCGCCTTGCAGCTGCTGGCCGCGTCGGACGCACCGGAGCGGGCGGACGCGCTGGCCGCCTTCGCCGAGCGGTGGAAGGACGAACCCCTGGTCATGGACAAGTGGTTCGCGGTCCAGGCGACATCCCCACGCGCATCGGCGATCGGGGATGTCCGGGCCCTCCTGTCCCACCCGGCGTTCCAGCTCACCAATCCCAACAAGGTCTATGCGCTGCTGGGATCCTTTGCCGGCGGAAACCCCGTGCGCTTCCACGACCGCAGCGGCGAGGGCTACCGCCTGCATGCGGAGCAGGCGCTGAAACTGGATGCCATGAACCCGCAGGTGGCCGCCCGCCTGTTCGGCGCCTTCACACGCTGGCGGCAGTTCGACGAAGGCCGCCAAGCCCTGATGCGCGCCGAGCTGGAGCGCATCGTCGCCACGCCGGGCCTGTCGCCCGACAGCTACGAAATCATTTCGAAAAGCCTGAACGCATGACGGCAGCCACCAACCCCCGCACCGTCCTGCTGGCGGCCGTTCTGGCAGTCGCGGTGCCGCTTGCCGCCGACCGGCCGGCCCTCGCCCAGACGGCCCGGCCGGTTCCCAGCTTCGGCGAAAGCTGCCCGGCCGGGTACAGCGCCTACCAGCGCATGTGCATCCCGGGCGAAGGGGCGCGGCCGGTCATCCCGCGCGAAGGTGCCTGCCCGCCCGGCTGGTTTGCGACGGCGAACTGGTGCGCCCGCGGCAACAACGCCCCGGATGCCCAGGTCCGCCGCGCCGGCCTGTGCCAGGATGGCTGGCGGGCCATGGGCGATTACTGCGTCCGGGGGCGGTAGGCGCCTCGCCCAAATACGGGAGAGCCGTGGCGCGGGGTCAGCGCACACTGGCGACGCGGAACGTCCGCAGCACGCCGTCGTGCTCGGTGATCGACACGTATTCGCCTTCGACGAAGCGGTGCTTGTCGAACTTGAAGATCGGCTGGTCGTCCTCGGCGGCGGGACCGTCGTAATGGAAGTACCAGCCGGCCCCGCGATGCACCAGGCGGCCGCTCTCCACGTCGCGGCCGTCCTCGAAGTGGCGGACGGTGCAATCGGCCTTGCGCTGCTGCCATCCGGTGAAATCCAGGTGCCCGTCCCCGTCCAGCGGCGCCTTGAATTCGTACCCGGTGTCGGCACGGCCCACCGGGTTGTCCTTGGAGCGGGCAAGTTCCAGCCGAACTGTCTTCAGCATGCTCGTCCTCTTCCTTAATCCCTGACGCCCCGCACGGATCAGTGGCTGATCAGGACCGGCAGGCCGCCATGGTCCATCACCCAGCTCGTGACGCCGCCCAGGATCAGTTCCCGCAACCGGCTGTGCCCGTAGCCGCCCATGACCAGCAGATCGCATCCAGCCCTGCGGGCCTGGTCCATCAAGGAGGCACCCACAGGTCCCGTTGGCGTGACAAGGATCGTGTCGGCCTTCAACCCATGCCAGGCCAGATAGTCGCGCAGCCGTTGGGCTTCCGCCCCCTCGGTGGCGGAGGTCTCGGCCGTGAGCACCAGGATGCGACCGGCCGCATGGAGAAAGGGCATCGCCGACGCCACCGCCCGCGCGGATTCGCGACCACCGTTCCATGCCACGGCGACGGTCCGCCCGATCCGCCCGCCCACCACCGGGTCGGGTGACCGCGGCACCATCAGCACCGCGCGCCCGCTTCCCATCAATGCCGCTTCGCGAACGATGTAGAACGAGGGGTCCTCGTCCGCGCTCCCTTGTGCGAAGACCAGAAGATCGCTCAGGCGGCCGGCGCGGGTGATCCGGTCCTCCGGCCGCCCGGTCAACCCGATGAAGCGGGCCGAAAGCCCGCCGGGAATGGATTGGCCGGGCAGCGGCGGCCCGTCGACCCGTGCCGCGCCCGCTTGGACGCAGGCCCGGTTGAAGACCTCCTCCGCTGCCGCAGCCCGTCGGGCGCCGTCGATCTCGGCCGCGCGCATGATGCCGTCCATCAATTGACCGCTCATGCCATCCGCGAGGAACGGAACGGCATCCCTCGGGTCGGGCCGCACGAACAAGCCGTCCACATGCGCCCCGTGGCGGTGCGCCACCTGGAAGGCGGCGGCAAGGGCCGACACATCGCTCGACGTTCCGCTGAGCGGCACCAGGATCGTCTTCAGCATGGCGCATCCCCCTGTTCCGTTCCGTCGCGGGTCCGCTTCCCTCCTGGACCGTACGGGCCGCCCGGCCGGGTGGCGTTGATGCTGATCAAACACGCCGGACGCCGACACGGCACGCATGGCGCATGTGTGGACGCCGGAAAGGCGGATTGCGGGTTGCAGGAAATTGAGCCACTAGTAGGCACGGGATGCGAAGTTGAGGAAGTCGAATGCGTGCCTTTTCGGGTTCGGTGGCATCACGGGCGGCCCTGTCGGCCGTTCTGCTCGCTGCGGCCTCCATGCCAGCGGCACAGCCGGCGTCGGCCGGACCGGGCCTTCTCAGCTTCGGTGTCGGGCAATTCGATCACGATTATATCGATACCGGCAGTGTGAGCGGCTTCTTCGATGCCGGCGACCGGGCTGGAACGGCCAAGGCGGCGGAATTCCGCCTGGAATACCGGTTCGGCACGCCGCTGTGGTCGTACAGCGACTGGTTCGAGCTGCGGCCGATGGCCGGGCTTTCCGCCACCAGCGACGGCATGCTCTACGGCATGGGTGGCCTGGCGTTCGACTTCACGCTCGGACCCGTCGTCTTCACCCCCAGCTTCGGCGCCGGCCTGTGGAGCCGCGGCGGCGGCAAGGATCTGGGCCACCCGCTCGAATTCCGGACCATGTTCGAAATCGGGTACCGGTTCGAAAACCAGGCGCGCCTGACCGTCGGCTTCAGCCACATGTCGAACGCGGACATCAGCGACGAGAACCCCGGCGCCAATTCGCTGCTGCTGTACGTCCACGTACCGGTGAACGCCCTGCTGGGCGACTAAGGGCCTACGGCGCGTAGGACAGCAGGGCGGCCAGGGCGGACGCCAACACCATGCACTCGACCCGGCCGGCGGTCCTCGGAGTGGCCGCCGCGCGGGCCCCGTCCCGGAACGGCCGCCGACCCGGATCCGCCCGGCCCGGCCATGCGGGCGTGCCGCCCGCACCCCGGGCCTGATGGCCGTTCTTCGCGCATTCCATCGCGTGGGGTGGATCGTGTGTCCATGCCGGCACCCGGCTCAATGGCGCGGACGGCGTGTCCGGGCGCGCCAACCCGGGCCGACGTGCGCATTGACCCCCTGCCGCGCCTGCCCCACCATCCCGACGGGAGCCCCGCCTGGACACCCGCCCGTCCCGATAGCCCCCAAGGCACTGGCACGATGACGCTCGATCCGAACCGGCTCGTCCCGATCACCCGCGCGGCTTTCGCCCGCGCCTTGCCCCAGGGCGCCATCCTCGACACCGACCGCGGCCCGCTGGAGGCGACGGCCTATGCGCCGGGCGTGTTCCGGATACGCCTTGGGCTGGAGAGATTCGACTACGGGTTCCTGGCGGAGGAGCCGGCGGCACCGGACTGCCAGGTGGAGCGATCCGGTCCGGCGGGTGTCCGCATATCCACCCACGGCGCGGCATTGGCGATCGAGGGTGCGCCTTTGCGGATCTCGGTGGAGCGGGTGAACGGGACGCCGCTGCCCGGCGGCTTGACCATCGTCGCGGACATCACAGGACACGGCTGGGCAGCGGTCTTCGACCAGCCGCCCGGTGAACCGGTCTACGGCCCCGGCCTGGACGGCGCCGGCCCGGGCAACGGAGGCCCCCCCTTTGCATGGAGCCCGCGCGGCTGGGGCGTTCTGGCGCACACGGCGGGCGCCGTGACGACGCAGGCCGGCGGGCGGGCGTTCACCCTCCACGTCCAGGACGCCACGCTCGACCTGTTCCTGTTCGTCGCCGACGACGGGCCCGGGCTTCTGGACCGGTACACATGGCTGACGGGCCGGCCACCCCAAGTGCCGGACTGGAGCCTGGGCGTCTGGCTGGCCTGCGGCGACAGCGGGTCGGCCGAGGAGGTGGTCCGGACGGCGGCGGAGATGCGCAAGCGCCGCATCCCCTTCGACACGTTGGTCCTCAAGGGCGAGGGCTGGATCCGGGCGGACGGGCCCGAGGGCTTCCGTTGGGACGCCGACCGCATCCCCGATCCGACCGCCTTCCACGGATTTATCAAGGCCTTGGGGATAAAGGTCGTGGCGGCACACACACCGTGCCTCCCCGTCGACAGCCCGATGTTTGCGGGTCATGCCGGCAATGGCTGGCTGCTGCGCGACACGCAATCGGGCGAGCCCGCCGTGACCGGGGCCGGCGCGCGGGCGTGCGGCATCGTCGATTTCACCAACGCCGACGCCTACGCGGATTGGCGCGACCGGTACCGGCCCCTGTTCGCCCAGGGTGTGGACGCCATCCAGGCCGAGCCTCCCGCGATCCCGGCGGATGCCGTTTCGGCCAGCGGGGCGACGGGCCCGCACCTCGCCAGCGTCTATCCGCTGCTGCACAGCGCCGGCGTGTTCGAGGCGGCCACCCGCTACGGACACGGGCTGCCCATCATCGCGGGACACGCCGGGTGGACGGCCGGCCAGCGATTCCCGACTCCGACGGGTCTCCCGGCCGAGGGCACCTGGAACGGTTTCGCCGCCTCGATCCGGGAGGCGCTCGATCGCGGGCGGCGCGGCACCCCCTGGTGGCCGGCGCAGATCGGCGGGACCGGCATCCCCCGCCCCGACACGGAACTTTACATCCGCTGGGCACAGCAGGGGATCTTCGCCTCGCACACGCGGATCGGCGGCGCGGCCGGCCTGGAACCCTGGTCCTTCGGCACCGAGGCCGAGAACATCGTCCGGGTGTGGCTGGAGTTCCGGTACCGTCTGATCCCCTACATCCAGGGTGTGCTGGAGCAGGCGCAACAAACCGGCCTGCCGGTGATGCGCGCAATGGCGCTGGCCTTCCCCGACCAACCCGCCGCCTGGGCCTTCGACACCCAGTACATGTTCGGACCTGCGCTGCTGGTGGCCCCGGTGGTGCAGCCGGGCGGCCGGGTGCAGGTGCACCTGCCCGAAGGGGGCTGGTACGACATCTGGAGCGGCGAACGCCTGGATGGTGGCCGCACCATCACGGTCGACGCGACCGGCGCCCAAATCCCGCTCTACGGCCGCGAAGGGGAAAGCCTGGCCCTGGGGCCGATGATCCAGCACACCGGCGAGATCGATCCCTCGGGCCGGCTCGACTCCCTTTGGGTCTTCGGCAAGCCCCGCCACCCCCCGCTGGTGGGCCGCATGCGCCCGACCCTGGTGCGCCAGCCCAATGGCCCGACGCTGCTGGTGGGCATGCCCACGACCATGACCGTGCGCGAATTCGGCGAGTTGAAACCCGAGATCCTGGAGGATGCGATCCTGTTCCACCCCTAGGGTCCGGCGGATAGGGCACAGCCCGGTATCAGGCCGCCACAGGGCTCTCCTTGATCCGCCGGGCTTGGCGCCGCTTGCCCAGGATGCCGTGGTGCGGCCCGAACAGGGCGGCCGCCGCCAGCAGGACGCCCCCCACCACCGCGATCATGCCGGCCGCGCTCAGGGAATTGTCGTGGCCCAGCGCCAGCGGCCCGAACGCGGCCAGCCCATAGCCCAGGACGGCGCACACCACACCGATCCCGGCGCTCATCCAGACCTGGGTCGCCAGCCGGTCGGTCAGGAGCCGCGCCGTGGCCGGCGGGCAGATCAGCATCGCGATCACCAGGATCGACCCCACCGCCTCGAACGACGCGATGGCGGCAATGGCGGTCAGCACCACCAGCCCGTAATGGAACAGCCCGGCCGGAATCCCCAGCGTGGTCGCGAGTGCGGGATCGAACGCGGTGATCCGCAACTCCTTCCAGAACAGCACGATCACAAGGGCGATCAGCGCCGTCACGGCGGCGAGCTGCACCACCTCGCGCGGGAAATCGGCCCACGTCGACGCGTGCAGCAGCGACGCCGGGGTGGTCGCCGCCACCCACACGATGTCCTCGAGTTGGCCGAACAGGACGCACTCGGCGTCCAGGTCCACGGCACGGGCACCGGACTGCTCGATAAGGACCACCCCGAGGGCGAACATCACGGTGAACACCACCCCCATGGCCGCACCGGCTTCCAACCGGCCAATCCGCCGCACCGCCTCAATGAGCACGCCGGCAATGACCGCGGCGGCCAACGAGCCGGCGAACATCGGCACGATCGTGCGCGTGCCGGACACCAGGAACCCGCCGACGATGCCCGGCAGCACGGCGTGGCTGACGGCGTCGCCCAAAAGGCTTTGCCGCCGCAGGACCAGGTAGTTGCCGACCAGGGCATTGGCCACGCAGGCGAACAGGGCGGCCAGCAGCGCCGGCAGGTCGATCTGCAACAGATCCTGAAGGGTCAGCGCCATCCCGCCCTCGCCTCCAACTCGACAACCAGATCGCGCGGCAGCGCCCTGTCCACCGGCTCGAAGCCCCAGCCGGCGGCCGGCAGGAGCGCCGGGTAGTCGGCGACGAAACGATCCCAGAGCCGTGCGTCACGCTCCGCCGCCAGGGCCGCGACCCGCCCTGCCGTCGTCAACCGCCCATCCGTGTCGACCAATCCGCGCAGCCGCAACCGCCAACGCACCAGGCCCGGGGAAACCCCCTTGGTGAAACCGGACCCGGCCTCCAATGCCCGGCGCAGCGCCAGCCGCTCGGCGTAGACGAGCCGGCGCAGCGCATGCCGGGCCGCCAAAGCCAGCACGCCCCGGGCCGGTGCGAACAGGAAGCTGAACAGGAACAGCCCGCCCGCGGCCAACACGATCAGGGCGCCGGCCGGAGCGCGGGGAAACAGGGCCGACAGCGTCGCGCCCGTCCAGCCGCTGACCGCGCCGATCAGGGCGGAGGCGGCCACCATGTGAGCCAGCCGGTCGGTCCAGAACCGGGCGGCCACCGCCGGCACGATCAGCAACGCGATGACCAGCACCAGTCCGACCGTCTGAAGGCCGATCACCGTGACGAACGTGGCCAGCCCCATCAGCGCCGCATCCACCCGGCCGACCGGCCAGCCCTGCGCCGCCGCGAAGGCCGGATCGAAGCAGACCAGGCGCAATTCCTTGAACAGCAGCGTCACCAGCACCGCCGCGACGAGCGCCAGGGCCGCGATGGCCAGGGCCTCGCCCTGCCGCATGGCGGCGGTCTGGCCGAGGATGAAATGGGTCAGCCCGGCCTGCCCGGCGACGTTGAGGGTCTGCACATAGCTGACCAGCACCACACCCAGGCCGAAGAACACGCTGAGCACAGCCGCCGTGGCCGCATCCTCGGGCAGCCGGGTGCGGGACGCGAGTCCGTGGATGAGGAAGGCGGCCAGGACGGCGCTGGCCACCGCCCCCGCCAGCAGCAGCGGCAGCGACCGTTCCGGAAACCCCAGGGCCACCCCGGCCAGGAAGGCGGCTGCGATGCCGGGCAACGTGGCATGCGCCAAGGCATCGCTGACCATGGCGCGGCGGCGCAGCAGCAGGAACGTGCCGACCGTCCCGCCGGCCAGGCCGAGGCACGCCGTGCCGAAGACGACGACGGCACTGTTGTAGCCGGCCCGGAAGGTCAGGACGGCGATGGCCTGTTCCAGAAGGCTCATGGGTCGCCCACCTCGCCAAGGACCATCCGGCCGCCGTAGGCCATGCGGAGGGTCTCGGCCGTCATCACGTCGGCAACGGGACCCGCGGCCACGACACGGGTGCTCAGCACCAGCGCATGGTCGAACACCTCGCGCACGGTGCCCAGATCGTGGTGCACGCAGACGACGGTTCGGCCGGCCGCCTCCATCTCGCGCAGGACGTCCAGGATCGCCCGCTCGGTGGCCGCATCCACCCCGGCGAAGGGTTCGTCCATGAAGTAGACGCGGGCATCCTGGGCCAGGGCGCGGGCCAGGAACACGCGCTGTTGCTGGCCGCCCGAAAGCTGGCCGATCTGGCGGTCGGCGAAGTCGGCCATGCCGACGCGGGCCAACGCCTCGCGCGCGGCTTCCCGGTGGGTGCGGCCGACCGGGCGGCACCAGCCGATGCGCCCGTAACGCCCCATGGCGACCACCTCCAGCGCGGAGACGGGGAAATCCCAATCCACGCTTTCCCGCTGGGGGACATAGCCGATCCGTCCGTGGCTGCGGCGCACCGGCCGGCCCAGCACCCTGACCGTGCCCGAGACGACGGGAACCAGGCCGAGGCAGGCCTTGATGAAGGTGGATTTCCCGGCCCCGTTCGGACCGACCACGGCGATCAAACCGCGGGTCGGCGCTTCGAAGCTCACGTCCCACAGCACCGGCCGCTGGCCGTAGGCGACCGTCAGGCCGCGCACCGACAAGGGGGATGCCACGTCCGCATCCGCCCCCTGCTTCAGCCAATCGGGCACGAGCTGCATGGCTCAGCGCACCTGGGCCAGCCGGCCCTGGAAGCCGCCCGCCGGAGCCGGGCCGCCCAGCGCGCGGGCGATGGTGGTCACGTTGTGGTCGATCATGCCGACATAGGTGCCCTCGTAGGTGCCGGGCGGGCCCAACGCGTCGGAATAGAGCGACCCGCCCACCTCGACCTTGTGCCCCCGGGCCGCGGCCCCTTCGATCAGGGCGCGGACGTTGCGGTCGGTGACGCTGGTCTCCACGAACACCGCACCGATCCCGCGGGTGGCCAGAAGATCGACCAGGGCCTCGATCTCCTTCAATCCGGCCTCGGACTCGGTGGACAGGCCCTGGATACCCACCACCTCCAGCCCATAGGCGCGGCCCAGGTAGTTGAAGGCGTCATGCGCGGTCACCAGCACCCGCGAAGCCTCGGGGATGTCGGCCAGCACGCGCCGGGCATAGCCGTCCAGTCCCGTCAGCACGTCGACATAGCGGGCCGCGTTGACGGCATAGGCGGATGCCCCGTCGGGATCGAACGCGGACAGGCGGTCGCGCACCACCTCGACCGCCAGGATCCAATTGCGGACATCCATCCAGGCATGGGGATCGAACTGCTCCTTCGCCCCCTCGGGCTCCAGCAGGCCTTCCTCCGGAATCAGTTCGGTGACGGCATGGACCGGCTTGCCCGAGGACGCGACGCGAACCAGCGCGTCCGTCATTTTCCCTTCCAGGAGCAGGCCGTTGTAGAAGACGATATCCGCACGCATCAATTGCGCGGTGTCGCTGCGGGTCAGGCGATAGGTGTGCGGGTCCACCCCCTCGCCCAGCAGCCCGACGACCTGCGCCCGGTCCCCCGCCACATTGCGGACCAGATCGGCCACGTGACCCGTGGTGGCCACGACGGTGTATTTGGGTGCCGCCCACACCGGACCGGCCGCCACCACACCCGCCACGAAGGTCGCCAGAAGGGCGACACGCCGGGTAATCCCACCGACGGCCCGCCCCGTCACCCGCCCCATCGCCGCAGCCTCCTTGAACAAGTGTTCATATTGACAAGTGATTTGATGTCTTCCTGTTCAGATAAGTAATTTCTGACAGACTTGGTTCAAATCCAGAGAAAGATATAGGTCAACGGAACACCCGGACAAGATGCCGGCCGGAATAACGAAAGACTTCGCCCGATCGTTCGCACCGCCCGATCGCCGACCAACCGGAAAGCCGACGGCAACGGCGACGACTGCGGGCGGGGGCCTGGACATGGGCGAGCCACGCCACGGCGAGTTTTTGATTCCCGGTGGGATCAGAGTGGCCGGCAGGAAGCTTAAAACCCGCGCGCCGGATTTTCCGCCGGCCGCTGCAACCAATTGTCCGCCGGATAGTGGCAGGCGCCGTCCACCACATGCAGGGTATAGGCGTGGCGGGACTTGTCCGAAGTGTTCGGGCCGCTGCGATGGGGCAGCGCCCCATGCAGCACGACCAGCGTGCCCGCAGACACGGCCAGCGGCACCTCCCCCTCGGTCGGCCAGGGAGTGGGATCCCAGCGGTCCATCCGCACCCCGCCCCCGTCCGTGCGCACGAAGCGCCCCTTCAGCCCGTCCCGATGGCGGCCGGGCAGCGCCCACATGCAGCCGTTCCCGACCGTGGCATCCTGCAACGCCAGCCAGAAGCCGACGCAGCTCGGCGGATCGGTGTAGAGGAAGGTGGTGTCCTGGTGGCAGACCACCTCGCCGCCGATGCGCGGCTGCTTGAAGATGTACATGGACTGCATCAACAGCGGCTGCCGGAAGCCCAGGTCGGCACAGATCCCTGCCAGCTCGTCCCGGCGGGAATAGGCCTCGAACACCGGGTCGAGGTCGTGCAGCGCATGTCCGATCTTGTTGATGGACAACCGCTTGTCCTGGCGCAGGCGGCCTTGGCCGTCGAACGCCCCCTCCTCGAAGAAGAAGCGGATCTTGTCGCCCGAGGACAGGAAATAGTCGTCCGTCGTCCGCGTCTGGTCGGTGGTCGAGAAGACCGAGGCGACCCCCGCCGGATCAAAGGCGTCCACCAACGCCTCGGCCCGCGCCATCAGCCGTGCGCATGTGTCCGCATCGGCGAAACCGGGAAGGACGAGGAAACCATCGCGGTCGTACGCGTCCAACTGGTCGCGCGTCAGGGTGCGGGGCATGGCGGCACCTCGGGCAAGCGTCTGGGGCTCGGTCGCATCTCAGATGACCACACGATGGTCCATCAGCGCCAGCATTGGCAGATCGCTCGGCCGGTTGCCGTAACCCCAGGATTCGCCGAACGGCCCGTGGGCATCCATGTAGGCGCGGACCCTTTCGGCCTTGAGGGCGCGCACGCAATTGCCGCGCGGCATATGCCCGGTCAGCACGCCGTCCACGGCCTCCACATCGGTCGCCAGCAGTGCGTCCACCGGAAGCCCGTCCAACAGCCGCGGCATGTACAGCGACAGGGCCCCGGTGGCGACCACGATGTGCCGCCCGGCCCTGCGGTGTTCGATCAGGGCGTCGCGCACCTTCGCCTTCCAACGGATCCAGCCGGGCAGCCGGGCCGCGGCGGCCTCGGCCTCGGCGGTGGGGACGCCGGCCAGGGTTTCACGCAGAAGGATCGCCTTCACCGACGTCCGGATGTCCGGCCCCAACGGGCGCCGCCGGGCGTGCAACGCAATGGCCCCCCGGACCGCGCGCGCGAAGGACAGGCGTGTGCGGGTCCGGCCCACCACACGCTCAAGGAACGGCAGAAGGCTGTCGCCCTCGATGAGCGTGCCGTCGAAATCGAACACGGCGATCCCACGGCCGCCGGCCGCCGGCACCTCCGCCACGGGCAATCCCGTCAACAAGCCGGCGCGCATCCCCGGATCAGATGCGCACGCGCCGCCGCGCCGCGATCCCCGCCCATGCGCCCAGGACGACAGCCAAGTGGGTCAGCCATTTGAATTCCAGGCCGCTGTGCCAGTCGAATGCGATTCCCGCCACGGCGAACAGTCCGACCACGCCCATGAACACGGCGCTGGCCTCCTGCTCGCCGGCCGACAGGCGCAGCCGCAGCCGCTTCAGCACCCAGCGCAGGCCGGCGTGCGCCACGAAGGCCGCGAGCGCGCTGCACAGGAACGGCACCCCCGCATCCGTCAGCAGCCAGGAGGTGTCGAGGTCGGCCAATGCCGGCCACCAGCCCACCGCCGCATCGGCGAGCATCCCGCCCTTCGCCGTCATCAACCGGATCAGGCCATGGAAGATGACGAACAGCAGGACGCCATTCGCCACATGGTCGAACGCGCGGTTCACACGGCCGACGGTTCCGGTCGCCGCCACCGCGACGGGGCGGGCGCGATCGCGCTGTTCCAGCCTGCGCACGTGGATCCTCCCTCTCGATCCCGAGGATATCCACGAACGGACGGGTGCGCGCAAGCCCGGCCACATGGCCGCGCGATCGGTGCCCAAGCACGCAAAAGGCCGGCCCCGCGGGTGCGGGACCGGCCCCGATCCTCGAACGCGGGCCGCGTCAGCGCGCGGCGGCGCGCACCTCGACCACCTCGGGAATGTAGTGCTTCAGCAAATTCTCGATTCCCGTCTTCAACGTGGCGGTCGAGCTGGGGCAGCCGGCGCAGCTTCCCTTCATGTCCAGATAGACCACGCCGCGCTCGAACCCGTGGAAGGTGATGTCGCCGCCGTCCTGGGCGACGGCCGGACGGACACGGGTGTCCAGCAGTTCCTTGATCTGGTCGACGATCTCGGCGTCCTCGGCCGATCCGGCGGCGTGGCCGTCATCGCCGTCCCCGAGCAGCACCGGCCGGGCCGCGGTGAAATGCTCCATGATCACGCCCAGGATCGAGGGCTTGAGCAGGTACCATTCCTTGTCGGCACGCTTGGTGATGGTCACGAAGTCGGGGCCGAGGAACACCCCGGACACCCCGTCGATGTCGAACAACGCTTCGGCAAGCGGCGAGCGTGCCGCGGCGTCGCGGGACGGGAAGTCGACAGTGCCGGCGCCGGTGACGTCCCGACCGGGCAGGAACTTGAGCGTGGCGGGGTTCGGGGTCTGCTCGGTCTGGATGAACATGAATCCTCCCGGCCGCCGGGAAAAGTGGCGGCGCCCAATGGAAATGGGCAGTATCGAGCCGGCCATCAAGCGGGCAGGTTGGCAAGGGGAACCATGGCAACGGACACCACGACGGCGGAAACCGTTGCTGCGGACGCCCTGACGGATTGGCTGCTGACCCGGGGCCGCGACGCCCGGTCCATCGAAGACCTGCTGTCCAGCTACGGCCGGCATCTCGTGGCCTGCGGCTATCCCGTCCGGCGGGTGGGAATCCAGCTCTGGTTGCTGCACCCGGTCCTGAGCGCACTGTCCATGTTCTGGCACGCGACCCGGCCGGGCGAGGTGGAAACGCTGCCGCGCGCCTATGGCACCGAAGTGACGCCCGCTTATCTGAACAGCCCGATCGCCGCCATTTCGGAACGCGGCTCCGGCCCGATCCGCCTGCGGATCGAGCACCGGGCTCCGCCCTGGACGTTCCCGGTGGAGGAGGACTTCAAGCGGGACGGGATGACCGACTATCTGGCCCTGCCGCTGGGCCGGTTCGATTCCCGGCGCAATGTCCTGACCTACCTGTCGGACAAGCCGGGCGGCTTCGACGACAACCAGATCGCCGGCCTCCAGGCCGCCGTTCCCGCCCTGGCCGTCCTGCTGGAGCGCGAGACCTACCGGCGGCTCACCGTCAACATCCTGGACACCTACGTCGGCCGGCAGGCCGGTGCACGCATCCTGTCCGGCGACGTCCGCCGCGGCACCGGCGAGACCATCCGTGCGGTCATCTGGTTCTCCGACATGCGCGGCTTCACCGCCCTGTCCGACCGCCTGCCGCGCGAGGAGCTGATCGCGCTTCTGAACAACTATTTCGAATTGCAGGGCGAGGCCGTGCACGCGGCCGGTGGCGAAATCCTGAAATTCATGGGCGACGGAATGCTGGCGGCATGGCCGCTGGCAGCCGGTGCCGACCCGGGGTCGGCATGTCACGCCGCCCTGGGCGCGGCACGGGTGGCGCTCAATGCGATATCCTCCTTGAACGCGGAACGCGCAGGGTGGGGCCAGCCCTTCATGAGGGTCGGCACCGCCCTGCACTACGGCGACGTCATGTACGGCAATATCGGAGCCCCCACGCGGCTGGATTTCACCGTCGTCGGCCCGGCCGTCAATCTCGCCAGCCGCATCGAAGGGCTGTGCCGGCTTCTCGATCGCGACCTCCTGACCTCGCGCCTGTTCGCGGACGCCGCCGGAAGCTGCGGCTTGGCGTCACTCGGAAGCCACCCTGTGCGGGGCCTTGAAGAGCGCATCGAGGTGATGGGCCTCGGCCCCTGCACCTGAACAATGCAGGAGGGCGGCCGTCCGGCGCCTACACCTGGATCCCGAACAGCTCCAGGTTCCAGATCATCTCCACCTCGCCCAGCGGATAGTCCGTCCCGTTCTTGGCGTTGAGAAGGCGTCGGGGCAGGATGCCGCCGAGGCGTGCCTGAAGCTGGATGGCAAGGCGCATCGGCAGCTTGGCGTGCCAAGCGAGCGCGGTGATCGCCCGCGGGCTGTCACTCTTCAGGATTTCCTCGACGACGGAGGTGGGGATCTTCGTCCGGAGCGCCAGCGCATGGACGACGAACTCGCGATCCTCCCACGCGAGCGCGTCCGAAATGGCGGCCTCGTCCAAACCACCCGCCTTGAACAACCGGGCCGCCCGCATTGCCGAGGTTTCCTCGGGCGCGGCATCGCCGATCCAATCCAGCCGCCGCCGCATCACCTGGGCGATGTCCTGGGTCGTCTCGGGGTCGAAGTCGTCCCGCTGCTGCAACAGCGCCAGGACGGAGCGCTCGGCGAAGGATGCCAGGCGGACCACCGCCGTCCGTGGCAGGACCGGCCGACGGGCCAGAGCCTCCTGCCATTCGGGGTGGTCGATCGCCTCTTCGATGAGGGCTTCGAAGGTCGGCTCCGGGATGTCCGCGCCCGGATTTTCCAACAGGTGGCCGGTCGCGGCCTCGTTCCCGCTGCGCACCACGGCATCCGACACGGGTCCCGACACCGTCGGGCGTTGCGCGATGATCTCGACCCGCCAGGATTGCGGCTCCGCCTCGATCAGCTTCAGCAGGTCCCCGTCCGACAACGACGCACAGAAGCGCAGGATGGGCTCGGCCACCACGCGCTCCACATCGCGCGCCAAGGCGAAGGCGAGCGGCGGCGGCACCATCGCCACATCCTTGAGGGTTTCGGACAGGGCCTGCCGCACATAGGCCGCGTGGTCCACCGCCAGCCGTTCCACGGCTACGGCCGCCACCGCATGGGCGCGGGCCTGACGTTCGGGATCGAGGTTCGGCAGCAGCAGCGGCAGCCGCCGGGCCAGGGCCGCGCGCACTTCGGCCCGGACGTCCTGCACCAGCATCTCGCTGGCCAGGACCGGGGTGGACGGGTTGGCCGCCACCGCCTCGCGCACCGTGGGGTCCGGGTCCTCGGCCAGGTAATAGAGGATTTCCGGCGGCGTTCCGGGTTGGCTTGCCAGATCGCTGCGCGCCGCCGCATCGCCGTCCCGGGCGATGTCCTTGGCCGCCTCGTATTCGACGGCCGTCGCCGGGCCCAGGGCCTCATCCATTCCCGACATGCGCGTGCTCCGCCCCCGTGCGCGGCCAAACTATGCGAAGGGGCACATCAGGGGCAATCGCCAGGAGCGTGCCGTTGCCTCAGCGGGACCCCGTGTAGAACTGCGGCCACTGGCGTTTCACCACCGGACCGTCCGACGCGAAGGCATGGCAGGTGTTCAGCAGCAGGGGCCGCTTGGCCTTGTCGCCCTCCTCCGCCTGGGGCGGCCCGTCCTCCCGCCCCTCCGGCTTGGCCCGCATGCGCGCGAGATAGGGGAAGACCGTCTGGAAGGCGGTGGTGGCGACGGGCCCGGTGAGCTCCACCAGATGCGTGCAGCCGTGCACGCCCCCCACCCGCTCGCGCACGGCCTGGGTGAAGCCGCTCTTGATCTGGAGGCCGACCAGCCGCTGGAAGTTGGGCGTGATGTTCGGGCAGATGCGGAAGGGACTGTGGTCGGTCACGGCCTCGACGGCCCGGATAGTCAGCGTGTCGTCCAGGGTCAGCCGCAGCCACATCTCGTGGATCGGCTCGCCCGGCGCGACCTCTCCACGGTCCTGGTTCGAAAATCCATAGGACTTGGTATCGACGAGGTGGCCTTCGATGTCCCACAGACCATCGGCCCGGCGATACCCGTTGCAGGTCACGCGACGGGTATGGATCGGCTCGCGCGCAGTCGGAGGCGGCAAGGGCATGGGGCGGCCTTTCGAACGATCGTTTGGTGATTTTTGGCCACACCGGCCGGCACGGCAAGCGCCACCGGCGCGGGCCAGCCATGCGAAGGGCGCGGCCCGGTCCGGTCTCTACGCGGTTTCGGCCAGCACGGCGGCGACGTCGGCGGGATCCACGTCCGCGGCGACGAAGGCCCGCCCGATCCCGCGGGACAGCACGAACACCATCCGGCCGTCACGGGCCTTCTTGTCCTTGGCCATGTTGGACAGCAGCAGGTCCGCCGGGAACGACAGGCCGCGGTCGTGCGGTCGCACCGGAAGGCCGATGGCGCGCAGGTGCGCCTCGGCCCGGTCGGCATCGGCCGGCGGGCAGAGGCCGAGACGGACGGACAGGCGGAACGCCTGGACCATGCCGATCGCCACCGCTTCACCGTGCAACAGGCGACCGTCGAAGTTTGCCGCCGCCTCCAGCGCGTGCCCGAAGGTGTGGCCGAGGTTCAAAAGCGCACGATCCCCGGTCTCGCGCTCGTCGCGGGCGACGATGCCGGCCTTCATGCGGCAGGACACGGCGACCGCCTCGGCCCGGGCGTCCTTGTCGCCAGCGACCACGTCGGCTCCGTTGGCCTCCAGCCACGCGAAGAACGCCGCATCGCCCAGCAGCCCGTACTTCGCCACCTCGGCATAGCCGGCCAGCACCTCGCGCCGGGGCAGCGTGTCGAGCACGCCCGTGTCCGCCAGGACCAGAACCGGCTGGTGGAAGGCGCCGACCAGGTTCTTGCCGTGGCGGGTGTTGATGCCGGTCTTGCCGCCGACCGAACTGTCCACCTGGGCCAAAAGCGTTGTGGGCACCTGCACGAAGTCGAGGCCGCGCAGGGCGACCGCGGCAGCGAAGCCCACCAGGTCGCCGACCACACCGCCGCCCAACGCCACCAGGATGGTCTGCCGGTCGATGCCGAGCCCGAGCACGCGGTCGAGCAGGGATTCGAGCACGGCGAACCCCTTGGCCCCCTCGCCGGCCGGCACGGTCAGCGGGTCGGAAACATTCAGGCCGGCGGCGGCCAGCGAGGCCTGCAGCGCCGGAAGATGCAGGCGGGCCACCGTCTCATCGGCGACGGGGACCAGGCGGCGGCGCCCGGCAAGGGGCGCCAGTTCGGCCCCGGCGCGGTCGATCAGCCCCGGGCCGATGCGGATATCGTAGGCGCGGTCCGCGAGTTCGACCCGGACCGCGCGGGTCACGGCGGGTCCCCTTCGGCCGTCCCGGCACCCTTCTCGGCGAGATACCGGCGGAGCCCGGCGATCACACGCTCCACCATCACATCCTGGGGGCTGTCGTCGGTGTCCACGACCACATCCGATTCGGCGTAGATCGGGTAGCGGACTTCGATCAGCTGGGACAGAACCTCACGCGGGTCGGCGTTCTTCAGCAACGGACGATGATTGCGGCGCGAGGTGCGTGCGACCAAAAGATCCAGGTCGGCGCGCAGCCAAACCGAAACCCCTTGCGCCCGGATCAGATCGCGGGTGTCGGGGTCCATGAAGGCGCCGCCACCGGTGGCCAACACATGCGGCGGCTCGGACAGCAGGCGGCGGATCACACGCCGCTCGCCGTCGCGGAAGGCGGCCTCGCCGTAACGGGAAAAGATCTCGTCGATGGAGCAGCCGGCGGCGGCCTCCACCTCCGCATCGGCATCCTTGAAGGGCAGACCCAACCGAGTGGCAAGGCGACGGCCGATGCTGCTCTTGCCGGACCCCATCAGGCCGACGAGAACAATCGATTTTTGCATCTGGGCGAGCGGGTTCAACGGCATCCAATCCAAAGGTTGGTTTGGGCCCGGCCGATGAAATGGGCCGGGGTGAAGCCCTGATGCCACACTCCCGAGCTTACATCAATGCGGGGGCGTTCCGACGCATGGCCGTGCTTGCGGGCGCAAAGGCCGCGCATGTACGTTCGCCACACATTGAACATTGTCGTTCCGGACACAGTGTTGCACCTTTGCCATGCGCCTGCCGGCCGGAGCGGACACCCCGGGCGGAGCCGGTCCAGGCAGGCACGCAGTCGGGAACACGCGGGCGATCGCACCCATGAAGAAGATTTTGGCAGCCGTCGTAGCCTTGATCCTACTGCTCCTGGTCGGAGGTGCGGTCCTGCTCGGCACGTTGAACATCCCGCCCCCCTCCGGGGCGGTGGAGCGGGTCATTCCCAATGACCGGTTCCAGCGTTAACCGTCTGGCGGCCGCGCTGATCGCGGCCATCACCCTTCCGGCGGCGGCGGCCGCCCAATCCGGCCAGCCGTTGCGGCTCGGCCCGCCGCCGCCACAGCGCGCGGCGCCCGCTCCCATGGGCCAAGCGCCCGTGGACCCGGCACCTGTGGATCAGGTCCCCACGGACCCGGCCAATCCGCCTCCAGCCCCGGCCCAGGCATCGCCCACCCTTCTCGGCGTTCCACCCGGGACCGCGGGAACGTCCGGTTCCGACGCCCCGCCCCCCGGCGCCGACATCCGAAGCTCCGGCATCCAGATCGTGCCGCTCGAAGACCCTGGCGAGGCTTGGACCGGCCTTCTCGACCGTCTGAACGGCGGCTTCGGCCGCAGGATGTGGGCGGATACGCCGCGGCCGACGGTCGACCGGTTGCTGGCGGCACTCCCGACCGGCATGGCGTCGCCCGCGATGCGGGATCTGGCCGTGCGCCTTCTGCTGAGCCAGGCGGCAGCCCCACCCGGGGATGAGGACATCGACGCCATCGACGCCAAGCGGGTGGCAAAGCTGGTCGCCCTGGGCGAGCGCCGGACGGTGGCCGAGCTGACCGCGCGCATGCCCGATGCGCTGGACAATGCCGAGATCGCCCGCCTTGCCGCCGAAAGCCGGCTGCTGGCCGGCGATGCCGAGGCCGCGTGCTCCGACGTGCGCGAGCCGGCCTCCCGGTTCGGCGGCCCGGATTGGATCCGGATCACTGCGGTCTGCCATCTGGTCGCCCTGGACACGGCCGCCGCCCTGGCCGAACTGGGTGCGCTGCGGGACCTCGGCGTGCGTGACGACGCCTTCTTCGCGCTGGCGGACCACCTGATGGGCCGCGGCGGGACCGGGGCGCCTCCGCTCGCCAACCCGTCGCCGCTGCATCTCGCCATGGCGAACATGGCCCAGCTTCCACTGCCCGCCGACGTGCTGACCGCCCGGGATCCGATGCGGCTGAGCGCGGTCGCGGACAACGCCCATACCGACCCGGCGATCCGGCTGGTCGCGGTGGAACGGCTGGCTGCGGCCGGCGCCACCAACGCCGAGACCCTGGCCGCCGCCTACGAGGGGGTGCGGTTCTCCCTGCCGGAGCTGAGCGCCGGCCCGCAGGCCACGCTGCGCATGGACCGGCCCCGGGCCCGGGCCTTCCTGTACCAGGCGGCCCTGCGGGAAACCTCGCCGACCGCCCGCGCCGACTTGCTGCGGCGGTTCATCGAGGCGATGGAGCCCGGCATGGCCACCGGCCCGGCCGGCGAATTGGCCGCACGCCGGCTGGCCGAGGGACTGGCGCCCGACCGGACGTACGCCGCCCTGGCGCCGCAACTGACCACCGTCCTGTACGCCACGGGCGAGCGCGCCCGGCCCGTGCCCTGGCACGAGCTGGCGTTGCGGGCGGCGGACGCCGATCCCGGCCAAGCCCTGACGGCCGCGCGCCTCTGGCCGCTGGCGGCCGTCTCGGGCGTCGTGCCGCCGGACGGTGCGAACGGCGCCCGGCGCTGGCGGGATGCGGAGACGCGGGCGGACGGCCAAGGGGCGTCGGGCCGCACCGCCGATGTGGCCGCCCTTCTGTCGGCGGCCGGCGTGGTGTTGCCGGACGCGGCCGGACTGCCGACATCCGGTGGTGAAGCCGCAGCGGCCGATCTGGGCCGTCTGGAAGCCGCCGCCCGGGCCGGGCGTTTGGGCGAAACCGTGCTACTGTCCTTGGCCGCACTCGGTGACGCCGGCCCGCGTGGCGCCCCCGCGGCGGTTTCGGCGGCCGTGGTGCGGGCCCTGCGCGCCGTCGGCCTGGAAGACGAAGCCCGCGCCATCGCGCGCGAGGCGATGCTGGCACGGCTGGGCTGAGGAGGCAGGCATGGCACGCCCCGGACGTCCCCGCAAACCCCGCCCCGAGGTCGGGCCGGCCGTCGACGCCTTTCTGGACATGCTGGTCGCCGAGCGGGGGGCCGCCAAGAACACCCGCGAGGCGTACGAACACGATCTCGCCGACGCCGGCCAGTGGCTGAAGAAGCGCGGCATCGCGTTGGAGGAGGCGGGCACCGAGGACCTGCGCGGCTATCTGGCCCATCTTCAGGTCGGGGACGACATGCCCCACGCGGCGGCCCTGCGCACCGTCGCCCGCCGGCTGTCCGCACTGCGCCAGTTCTACCGCTTCCTGGTGTCCGAGGGGCGCCGCACCGACGACCCGGCCGGCGCCATCGACAGCCCCAAGCAGGGCCGCGCCCTGCCCAAGGTCCTGGGCGAAGAGGAGGTCCGCCGGCTGATCGAGACGGCGCAGCGCCGCGGCGGGCCGGACGGCATCCGCTTGGTGGCCCTGCTGGAGATCCTGTACGCGACCGGTCTGCGCGTGTCCGAGCTGGTGGGCCTGCCGCTGACCGCCTTCGACCGGGACGGCCGCTATCTGGTGGTCCTGGGCAAGGGCGGCAAGGAACGCATGGTCCCGCTGTCCGACCCGGCCCGCAAGGCGCTGGAGGCCTACCTGCCCCATCGGAAGGCCTTCATGGTCCCGGGGCGCGAGGCGATCCAGAAGGATTTCCTGTTCCCCAGCCGCATCTCCGAGGAAGGGCACCTCACGCGGCAGCGGTTCGCCCAATTGCTGAAGGAATTGGCAATCCACGCCGGCATCGACCCGCACACGGTCAGCCCGCACGTGCTGCGCCACGCCTTCGCCACGCACCTGCTCGATCACGGCGCCGACCTGCGCGCCGTGCAGAAGATGCTGGGCCACGCCGACATCGCGACGACCCAGATCTACACCCA
>DASQNC010000010.1 GCA_035645145.1 Azospirillaceae bacterium
TGCCTCCCTCTTGCGCGCGAGCTCCGGGCGCCGTTGAATGCGGCCCCTTTACCGTCCACCTGCTTCGAGCCGTCCCATGCCCCTCGACCCCGCACCGTCGCGCGCCACGCCGGCCTTGAGCGTGGAAGGGATCGTCAAACGCTTCGGGAGCGTGGACGTGCTGCGCGGTGTCGACCTGCAGGCAGGGGATGGCGATGTGATCGCCATGATCGGCGCATCGGGATCGGGCAAGAGCACGCTTCTGCGCTGCATCAACTTCCTGGAAATGCCCGACGCCGGACGCATCGTGGTGGGCGGGGATGTGTTGCGCACGAAATCCGGTCGGCACGGGCCGGTGCCCGAAGACCCGCGCCTCGTGGACCGTGTGCGCTCGCGGCTCGGCATGGTGTTCCAAAGCTTCAATCTGTGGTCCCACCGCACGGCATTGGAGAACGTCACCGAGGGGCCCATCCACGTCCTGAAGGTGCCGAAGGACGAGGCGGTCGCGCGTGGGCGCGACCTGTTGGCCAAGGTGGGGCTGGCCGACAAGGCGGATGCCTATCCGGCCATGCTGTCGGGCGGGCAGCAGCAGCGCGTGGCCATTGCCCGCGCCCTGGCCATGCAGCCCAAGGTGATGCTGTTCGACGAGCCGACCTCCGCCCTGGACCCGGAACTGGTGGGCGAAGTGCTCCAGGTCATGCGTGCGCTCGCCGACGAGGGCATGACCATGATCGTCGTCACCCACGAGATGGGGTTCGCCCGCGAAGTGGCGGATCGGGTCGTGTTCCTGCACGAGGGCCGGATCGAGGAGGAGGGGGCCCCCGCCCAGGTCTTCGGCGCACCGCGATCCGAGCGGCTGAAGCGGTTTCTGGACAGCCGTGTCCGGTGAATGGAACTCGTCCGCAGGCTGCGTTCCGATGAGGTCTTTGCAAGCCCTCGCCGCTGTGCTTGCTTAGGGCACCGAACAACACAACGTCTGGGAGTTCAGGACGTGAAGAAGGTTCTCCTCGCCATTGCCGGCGCCGCCGCCATTCTCGCCGGCGCCGCCACCGACGCCCTGGCGCAGCAGCGCACCGTTCGGGTCGCCACCGAGGGCGCGTACCGACCCTGGAACTTCACCGATGCGTCGGGCAAGCTGGTCGGCTTCGAGATCGACCTCGCGAACGACCTGTGCCGCCGGATGAACGCCAAGTGCGAGATCATCGCCCAGGATTGGGACGGCATCATCCCCGCGCTCCAGCAGGGGCGCTATGACGTGATCATGGCCGGCATGTCCGTCACCGAAAAGCGCAAGGAAGTGATCGACTTCGCCGGTCCGTACGCCACGGACGCGACCGTGTTTTCGGCGCTGAAGTCCAGCCCGCTGGTCAAGACGCCCACCGGCGAGCGGCTGGACATGCAGGAGATCAGCGCCGAGGAGAAGAAGACCATCGACGGCATCGCCCAGCAGCTCAAGGGCAAGACGGTGGGCGTGCAGGTCTCGACCATTCAGCAGGCCATGATGGAGCAGCTGTTCCCCGGCGTGACCATCCGCACCTACGACACCGGCGACAACGCCGCCCTCGACCTCGTCGCGGGCCGTGTGGACGCCCTGCTGATGGACCGTTCGGCCGTCAACGCCATCATCCAGGCCGAAGGCGGGCAGGGCAAGGACATCCAGATCTTCGGCCCGGCCTTCGCCCGTGGCGTGCTGGGCGCGGGCGTGGGCGTCGGCCTGCGCAAGAACGACGCCGACCTGAAGAAGGCGTTCGACAAGGCCATTGCCGATGCCACCGCGGACGGCACCATCACCCGCCTGTCCACCCAGTGGTTCGGTTACGACCTCGCGATCCGGAACTGATCGCGGTCGCCACTTCGCCCAAGGCCGGTCCCCTCAAAGTGGGGCCGGCCTTGGGCGGCTGCTTCGGGCACGCCCCGCGTCGATGTGCGCGGGGTGCCTTGTTTAACGGCTTGCCGCAGGACCGATGTTGACCCTTTTCGCCTTCGGCCCCAACGGATGGGGCGATGAGCTGTTGCGAGGCGCCGGCATGACGCTGGTGCTGGCGGCCCTGGGCTTCGCGCTCGGGCTTGTCTTCGGGACGATGGGGGCGGCCGCCAAACTGTCGGGCAGCCGGATCCTGCGGATCGTCGCCGAGGCCTACACGACCGTCATTCGCGGCGTTCCGGAACTGCTGGTCATTTACCTGTTCTTCTTCGGTTCGAGCGGGGCGATCATGTTCTTCGCCCGGATGTTCGGCCATGCCGGCTATGTGGGCGTGGACGCCTTTACGGTCGGGGTCCTGGGGCTCGGCGTGATTTCCGGCGCCTATGCCACGGAGGTCATCCGCGGCGCGTTCCAGGCCGTGCCCACCGGCCAGATCGAGGCCGGCCGCGCCATCGGCATGACCCGTGGCCTGATCTTCCGCCGCATCCTGCTGCCGCAGGCCGCGCGCTTCGCGCTGCCGGGGTTGGGCAACGTCTGGCAGCTTGTGCTGAAGGACAGCGCACTCGTTTCGGTCACGGCGCTGGCCGAGCTAATGCGCACCGCCTCGGTGGCCGCCCGTTCCTCGGGCCAGCCCTTCACCTTCTACGTCGCCGCCGGTGTGCTCTATCTCGTGCTCACCACGCTTTCCACCACCTTGTTCGCGCTGGCCGAGCGGCGGGCCGGCCGCGGCGTCGTGCAGGTGAACGCATGAACTTCGCCCTGATCTGGGAGAGCCTGCCTCGCCTGCTGGACGGGGCCGCCCTCAGCCTGCAATTGACGTTGCTGGCGCTTGCGGTCGGGCTCGTGCTGGGCATTGCCCTTGCCATGCTCGGCCGGAATGGCGGGGTCGTGGGTCGCCGGTTCGTGGGGGGCTACGTCTTCGTGTTCCGCGGGACGCCGCTGCTGGTGCAGATCTTCCTTCTGTACTACGGGCTGGGCCAGTTCGCGGACATCCGCACCAGCGCCCTTTGGCCGTTCCTGCGCGAGCCGTTCTGGTGCGCGGCCCTGGCGCTGAGCATGAACACGGCGGCCTACACCACCGAGATCGTCCGCGGTGGCATTGAGTCCGTACCGGCGGGCCAGATCGAGGCCGCCCGCGCGCTGGGCTTCACACGCTGGCAGATCTACCGGCTGGTGGTGTTCCCGATTGCACTGCGTCAAGCCTTGCCGGCCTACGGCAACGAGATGGTGCTGATGGTGAAGGCGAGTTCGCTCGCCAGTACGATCACGCTGCTGGAGATCACCGGCATCGCACGCCAGATCGCCTCGCGCACCTATGCGCCGTTGGAGATCTTCACGGCCGCCGGGCTCATCTACCTGACCATCAACACCTTGCTGGCCCGCGGCGTGCGCCTGCTGGAGCAGCGGTTGACCCCCCACCTGCGCCCGGCGCGGTGACGCCCTTTGCGAACCGCGAATTCCAACCGACGGGAACGCCGGACCGGCAAGTTTGCTGTATGCAGCGAGCCACGTAACCCACGATAGGCACAAGAACGTGGAATTCGATTCCGGCTTCCTCGCCATCCTGGCGGTCTCGCTCGTCGCGGTCGGTGTGGTCGCGGGCATCATCGCCGGCCTGCTCGGGGTCGGCGGCGGAATCGTGATCGTGCCGGTGCTGTTCCACGTCTTCGGCATGCTTGGCATCGACGAGGATGTGCGGATGCACTTGGCCGTGGGCACCTCGCTCGCGACCATCATCCCCACGTCGATCTCGTCGCTGCGGGCCCATGCAAGACGGGGGGCGGTCGATGCGGGCCTGCTGCGCAGCTGGGGCCCGTGGATCGCACTCGGCGTCCTGGCGGGCTCGGTGCTGGCGGGCGTGATGGATGGCGAGGTGCTGACGGCCGTGTTCGCCACCATCGCCATCGTGGTGGCGATCCACATGGCATTCTCCCGCGAGTCCTGGCGGGTGGCCGACGCGCCCCCGACGGGGGTGGTGAAGGGGGTCGTCGCCAGCGTGATCGGGGGCTTTTCCGTGATGATGGGGATCGGCGGCGGAACCCTGGCCGTGCCCACCCTGGTCCTGTGCAACTATCCCGTCCACCGCGCCGTGGGCACCGCGTCGGCCATCGGGCTCATCATCGGCATCCCGGGGACGATCGGTTTCATCATCGGCGGCCTGGGCGCATCCGAGTTGCCGCCCTTCTCCTTCGGTTATCTCAGCCTGGTCGGGTTTGCGCTTCTGACCCCCACCACGGTCATGTTCGCCCCGGTGGGCGCGCGGATCGCGCACAGTATCAACCGCCAGGCGCTCCGCCGGGCCTTTGCGGTGTTCCTGGCCTTGACCGCCGCCAGGATGTTCCACCAGTTCCTGACCTGACGTTCCGGCCCCGCTGCGGGGGAGGGTGTGTTCCCGTCCGTGGCGGGATCAGCCGCGGGGAATGCAGCTCAGCCGCACGGCCTTCAGGCGTTCGCAGTAGGCCCGGGCGGCGGCGATGTCGTCGAATGGGGCGACGACGATGGTCCAGGCGGGCCGTCCGTCCGCAAGGCTCGACGTGCGGACCACCACGTCCACGCCGGCTTTCAGCTCCGGCGGCAGGATGCGTTGGAAGCGGGCGCGTTCGGCCCGTGCCAGCTCCTCCTCGGGCACCGTCGCCAGTTGGACGAAGGCTCCGGCCGGTTGCTCGGCTGTGGCAGCCGCCGTCGCAGCGGGGACCGGACCTTCCGACGGTTTCGGTGCGCAATCGGCAACCGACCGCTCCAGCGCGGTGCACAGGCGCTCCACCGCCGCGGCGTCGGCAAGTCCGTCGATGGTCAGGACGAATGCCAGGCCGCCGCCCTCGAAGACCGGCAGCACCCGTCGGTCGAGGCCGGCGACCAGCGTCCGGTGCTCGCGCCCGATGCGCTGGTCGAGTCTGCGCAATGTTTCGGCATCGCCGCTCCGGCCCGCGGTGATCTGGTACCGTTCGGCCGGCGGCAGCGAGAGGGTGGGGGGCGGCGGGGCGGCCGCCACCTGCGTCTGGGGTGCCTCCGCCTGGGCCACCTGCGCCTCGGGCGGCTGAGTCGCCTGGGGTGGGGGCGCCGGGACAGGCTCCGCCGGAGGTGGCGGCGCCGGTTCGGCTGGGGCTGGGGCCGCGGGCGGGGGCGTGGCCGGCGATTGCTCCGGCGGCTGCGGAGCCGGTGCCGCCGCCTGTTCGGTCCGCTCCGCGGCCGGATCCCCGTCCAGGCCCACCGCCAACCGCAACCGGCGCAGGGCATCGGCCAGTTCGCCGAAGGCCGCCGGATCGGCCCCGGCCAGCAGCGCCTTGGCCCGTTCGGGATCGGCCGGAACGCCAAGCCCGTCGATCAGCATCCGCGCGGCACCATAGATGCCGGCAGGGTGGCCCTCGCGGGCCGCGCGTTCGAACCATGCGAACGCCACCACCGGATCGGTTTCGATTCTCAGGCCGCGCAGGTAAAGCACGCCGAGCAGCGCTTCGGCCTGTCCACGGCCGGCCCTGTCGATCATCAGCCGGACCGCATCGTTGCCGAGCGCATCCCGGTCCGCCGGATCCGGGGACGCCGCGCCGGGCGGGGTGCCGGATGCGGTCTGCGCCCAAACGGGAAGGGGCAGGCCGAACCACAGGGCGGCTGCGACCGCACCCGACAGGACCTTCGGGACGGTCCGTGCGCGGGGGCTGCGGGCGTTGGGCGTGCGAAACGGCATGGTCGTCCTTGATCGCAAGCAATCGTGGCAACGCCGTGGCCGCACCCACGTCCCTTTCCCGCCTTTTTGTTTGCCGAGGGGGGGGCCATGGTCTATTCACCGCCGGTAACCGGGACCTTGCCGACGCCATGACCGATCTGCCATCGAAGGCGCTGCTGCCTGCCGGGTTGTCCGACCTGCTGCCGCCCGATGCCGCACATGAGGCGGCCGTGGTCGAGCGTGTGATGGCCGCCTTCGCCGCCCATGGCTACGACAGGGTCAAGCCGCCTCTGATCGAGTTCGAGGACGCGCTGCTGTCCGGGCCCGGTGCGGCCATCGCCACCCAGACCTTCCGCCTGATGGACCCGGTCTCCCGCCGCATGCTGGCGGTGCGCCCGGACATCACCCTCCAGGTGGCCCGGATCGCGCTTTCGCGCTTGGCCAAGGCACCGCGCCCGTTGCGGCTGGCCTACGCCGGCCAGGTGCTGCGGGTCGAGGGGTCGCACCTCCGGCCCGACCGTCAGTTCGGTCAGGTCGGCGTCGAGCTGATCGGAAGCCTCGCGGCCTCCGCCGATGCCGAGGTGATCCTGCTGGCCGCCGGAACCCTGGAGCGGCTCGGGATTTGCAACCTGTCCGTCGACCTCTGCGTGCCCACGCTGGTGCCCGCCGTTTGCCGGGCGCTCGATCTGCCGGCGGCGGAGACCAAGCGGCTCCGACAGGCCCTGGACCGCAAGGATGCGGCCGCAGTGGCTGCGGTCGGCGGGCCTGCGGCCGAGCTGGCATCCGCCCTGATGGCGGCGTCCGGGCCCGCCGCGGGCACGGTCGAAACCTTGTCCAAGCTGGACCTGCCCGCCGAGGCGGAGGCCGATCGCCGCCGGCTGACCGAGGTTGTCCGCTTGGTCGGAGAGGCCGCGCCCCACCTGATGCTGACGGCCGACCCGGTCGAGCACCGGGGGTGGGAGTACCAGACCGGGCTGAGCTTCACGCTTCTGGCCCGTGGTGTGCGGGGCGAACTCGGCGCCGGTGGCCGCTACCGGGCGGGGGCGCTGGACGGGGCCGGGGATGGCGCGGGCGAACCCGCCACCGGCTTCACCCTCTACACCGACGTGCTGCTGCGGGCGCTGCCCGCCCCCGAGGCGCCGCGCCGCCTCTTCCTGCCCCACGGCACACCGGCGGCGGTGGCCGACCGGCTGCGGGGCGAGGGGTGGGCGGCCGTCGCAGCGCTCGAACCCTCGGCCGATCCCGTCGCCGAAGCGCGCCGGTTGGGCTGTACCCACCTATTTCGCGACGGGCATCCGCACGCCGTTTAGGCGCGCGGGGGCTGTCGCCCATCGAGAGAGGAGCGTTCCATGGCGAACGTCACGGTTGTCGGCGTCCAGTGGGGCGACGAAGGAAAAGGCAAGATCGTCGACTGGCTGTCCAGCCGGGCCGACGTGGTGGTTCGCTTCCAGGGCGGGCACAATGCCGGGCACACGCTGGTCATCGACGGGGTTGAGTACAAGCTCAGCCTGCTGCCGTCCGGCGTGGTCCGTCCGGGCACGCTGTCCATCATCGGCAACGGCGTGGTGGTGGATCCCTGGGCGCTCCTGACCGAGATCGACAAGCTCGCGGCCAAGGGCGTGTCCGTCACGCCCGACAATTTCGTCCTGGCCGAGAACGCGGTTCTGATCCTCCCCGTCCACGCCCTGGTGGACCGGGCGCGGGAAGAGGCGCGCAGTGCCGTTGACAAGCTGGGCACGACCGGCCGCGGCATCGGACCGGCGTACGAGGACAAGGTGGCACGCCGGGCCATCCGCGTGTGCGACCTGGACGATCCGCCGGTCCTCCAGCGCAAGGTCGAGCAGATGCTGTTGCACCACAATGCGCTGCTGCGCGGCCTGGGTGCGCCGGAGGTGGATCCGGCGGACCTGCTGGCCAAGCTGAACGAGGTCGCGCCCCGAATCCTTCCCTTCGCCGGCGTCGTCTGGCGCCGGCTGGACGAGCTGCGCCGGGCCGGCAAGCGCATCCTGTTCGAAGGTGCGCAGGCCGCCATGCTGGACGTGGACCACGGCACCTATCCGTTCGTCACCTCCTCGACCACCCTGGCGGCACAGGCCGCGAGCGGAACCGGCATGGGGCCCGACGGCATCGGCTATGTTCTGGGGATCTGCAAGGCCTATACGACCCGCGTCGGCGCCGGTCCGTTCCCAACCGAGGATGATGGGCCCGACGGCCAGCGGATGGGCGAGCGTGGGCGCGAGTTCGGCACCGTCACCGGCCGCAAGCGCCGCTGTGGCTGGTTCGACGCCCCGATGGTCCGTCAGGCCGTCACGGTGGGCGGGGTCCACGGTATCGCCCTGACCAAGCTGGATGTGCTCGACGGGTTCGAGACCCTGAAGGTCTGCGTCGGCTACCGCTGGAAGGGGCGGGAGCTGGACTACCTTCCGGCCAGCCAAAGCGCCCAGGCCGAGGTGGAGCCCATCTGGGAGGAGCACGAGGGCTGGCAGGAAAGCACCCGGGGCGCGCGCTCCTGGAACGACCTGCCGGCCAAGGCGGTGAAGTACGTCCGCCGCATCGAGGAGCTGGTTGGCGCCCCGGTGACGCTGCTGTCGACCAGCCCGGAACGCGAAGACACGATCCTGGTCCGCGATCCCTTTGCCGACCGGGGGTAGGCAAACTCCGCCGATGGGATGAACTTGTAAGGGGTAACCGGAAAGAATGACCGGCGCGCGCAAGATCGGTTAGACTGCGCGCGCCCCTTTTCTCCTGCCGGTCTTTGTTTCGCATGGCAACGGTTGCCGATAAGCGCGGTCACAACCCGGCGGGCGCATCCGGCCCGGGGCCGGCACCAAGCGTGCCGCCCGTTGCCGTGGGTCGCTGGTTCGAGGTCCGCCCCGACGAACCGATGCCCGAGTACGACGGCCAGGGCGGCAAGGCTTTCCGCGCCGTCAGCAGTCGCAACCGTTCCGGCCACCATTTCGCACTCGTGTGCGATACGACGCTTCCGGCGCGCATGGACGTCGCCGGTTCCTTGCGCGACAGCGAGCCGGCCGGGCTTCTCGCCCTGGGCGAGGCCATGACGGTGGACTGGCCGCCGGCAGGTGGACGTCGCACGGTGCTGGTCTATACCCGTCCGGCCGGTTCCCGAGTCGTGCGGAACCTGGACTCCCCGTTTGGGGGCTTCTCCGAGGACGCGCTCATCCGCACCGTGGTTCAGCCGGTGGTGGGCGCGTTGCGCGATTTGGAGCTCCGCGGCATTACCCACGGCGCGATCCGGCCGGACAACATGTTCTTCCGGGATGGCGCTGGATCATCGATCCTGCTGGGGGATTGCGTTTCGGTCCCCAGCGGATACGGCCAGCCAGCGTTTTTCGAAACAATCGAGCGGGCAATGGCCGATCCGGTCGGCCGCGGGCCGGGGTCGATCGCCGACGATCTGTTCGCGCTGGGGGCGACGGTCCTGTGGCTGGCGGTTGGCGGCAATCCGGCACCGGATGTCGACGATGCGGAGATGCTGGCGCAGCGTCTGGACCGTGGATCCTACACCGCCATGTGCGGGCCGCACCGGTTCAGCCAGACGATCCAGGAACTGCTGCGCGGCCTGCTGGCCGATGATCCACGGCAGCGTTGGTCGCTGAAGGAGCTCGATCTGCTGCTGGCCGGGCGCCGGCCCAGCCCCCGGCACGCCACCTTGCCCAAGCGTGCCCCGCGTCCCTTGGACGTCGGTGGGAAGCCCTATTGGACCGCCCGCGGCGTGGCGTTCGGGCTCGCCGTCAATCCGGGCGCGGCGGTCTCGTTGATCGAAACGGGTGAGTTGGACAAGTGGCTCCGGCGCAGTCTTGCCGACGAGGCGGTGGCGGATGCGGCGGCCCAGGCCGCGGCGTCCGGCGGCGGGAGCGGCGGCCCCGCCGGCACCCACCAACACCGGCTGGTTGCCCGTGTCGTCATGGCGCTCGACCCACGGGGACCCATTCGCTACCGGGGCCGGTCGGTGCTGCCGGATGGCATCGGAACCGCCCTGTATGCGGCCTATGCCGGCGGTGGGGCGCCAAGCGTGTTTGGCGAAATCATCGCCGCCCAGCTTCCCGGGTTCTGGATGAGCGTCCAGACCGAGGCCCGTCCGGAGCTGGCGGGGCTCGTCCAGATCTTCGACAGCCTGCGCGTTCTGCTGGACAGCGTGATGGTCGGCTATGGGCTGGAACGCATCCTTTACGAGATGAATCCCGCCGCGCCCTGCCTCAGCCCGATGGTGGCGGGCGACCGCCCGGCGACCCCTGGCGAGCTGCTGAGCGCACTGGATGCGGTGGGCCGGCGGAAAAACCGTCCGGACGAGCCGATGGACCGGCACCTTGCCGCCTTTCTCCTGGCGCGGCACCGCAAGCTTGACGACCGCCTCTTCACTGTGCTCGCCCATGGGCAGCCGCCCTCCAAGCGCGTGCTGGGCATTCTCACCATCCTGGCCGACACCCAGCATGTGTTCGGACCGTCGTCGTGCCCCGGGATCACCGCCTGGATGCAGCCCCTGTTGCGCTCGGCGGTCGACCGTATCCGCAACCGCGAGCGCCATGCGCAGATGGGCCGCGATGTGGAAAGCATCGCGGCCGAGGGCGATCTGCGGAAGCTCCTGCAAGTGGTGGACGATGCCAACGTGCTGCGCGAGGACGCGCACGCATTCGTGGAGGCCCAGCGCGAACATGCGCGCCTTGGCGACCAGATCCGCCAGTTGGAAAGGTCGACCCGGGACAAGGTGGGGGTCATTGAAACCGAAGGGCGCCAGATCGCAGCCATCGCGTCGGGCATCCTTGCCTCCATCATCTGCTTCGGCATTGTGGCCGTGAAGCTGGGGGGCATCGGATGACGCGGCGCCCGGTGCCCGCCCCTTCGCGGCTCAGGCCTTTGAAGGCGGCGTTCGTCCTGATGTCGGTGGCGGCGGCGATCGTGTCCCTGCCATCGGTGGTGTTGCTGGCTGTCGGCATGATCCCGACACTGGTGGCCTACATCATCGACGACGACGATGAAAAGCTGGCCCCGATCACGGTGGGCGCATTGAATTTCGCCGGAGTCCTGCCGCTGCTGTTCGAGCTTTGGCAGGGCGGCGGTTCCATGCCGCAACTGAGGTCGCTGGCGGCGAGCCCGGCGCATTGGCTGCTGATGTATGGGGCCGCGGCGTTCGGCTGGGCCATTTATTTCGCCGTGCCGCCGGTCATCGGGTCGACCCTCATTGCAAAGCGGCAGGCCAAGGTGCAAACGCTCCGGGCCGAGCAGATGAAGCTTGTCGGTGCGTGGGGCGAAGATGTCCGGGGCTTGGCGGAGGTGGATGGGACCGAGCCCCTGGCGGGGCCGGCCGACGGGGCCTCGGCGGCCCCGGCGCAGGGGGCCACCCAGGGTAGTGCCGTCCAGGGGGATTGAACGGCCCCGGTTCGCAAGGCGACCCGCCGTGCCGCGGGGCCTGCTTAGGAGGTGCCGATCAGCCGCTGCTCCAGGGCGGCGCTCCGGATCGCCTTCTGCAGCTTTTCGAAGGCCCGCACCTCGATCTGGCGCACGCGCTCGCGGCTGATGCCGTACTGCTGGGACAGGTCCTCCAGGGTGGTCGGGTCGTCGCGCAGCCGTCGCTCGATCAGGATATGGCGCTCGCGCTCGTTCAGCCCCTTCATGGCCTCCTGGAGCAGGGCCTTGCGCTTGCCCAGCTCCTGCGCCTCGGCCAGCCGGACTTCCTGGGTTTCCTGCTCGTCGACCAGCCAGTCCTGCCACTCCCCTTCGCTGTCGGCCCGCAGCGGTGCGTTCAGGGAATGGTCCGGGCTGGACAGGCGGCGGTTCATGTTGACCACGTCCACCTCGGGCACATCCAGCTTCTTGGCGATGGCCGTGACGTGTTCGGGCGACAGGTCGCCCTCCTCGATCGCCTTCATCTGGCCCTTCAACCGGCGCAGATTGAAGAACAGCTTCTTCTGGGCCGCGGTGGTGCCCATCTTCACCAGCGACCAGCTGTGCAGGATGTATTCCTGGATCGCGGCGCGGATCCACCACATGGCGTAGGTGGCGAGGCGGAAGCCCTTGTCCGGGTCGAAGCGCTTGACCGCCTGCATCATTCCGACATTGCCTTCGGAAATCAGCTCGGACACCGGCAGGCCGTAGCCGCGGTATCCCATGGCGATCTTCGCCACCAGACGCAGGTGGCTTTGCACCAGGGTTTCGGCCGCCTTGAGGTCATGGTGTTCGCGCCAGGCCTTGGCCAGCATGTACTCCTGATCCGGTTCCAGCATCGGGAACTTCCGGATCTCCTGGAGATAGCGCGCCAGATTGGTCTCGGAATTGAGGACCGGTACGCTTGGTCGGTTCGTCGCCATCCCTGCACCCCTCGCGGATCGATTGGCCCCCGGATGGGGCGCCGTCGCCAGGCCATGCATTCCGCCCTGGCCCGTGCGACGACCCGCATGCCGATTTACTTACGTGCACCGAACAGCATTTTAAAGGTGTTCGAGCTTTTCGACCAACCCGCCCAGATCCGGCGGCAATCCGCTTTCAAAGCTGACCATTCGGCCTGTGGCGGGGTGGCGGAATGTCAGCGCCACCGCGTGAAGCGCCTGCCTTGGAAAGGCAACAAGGGCGCTTCGCAACGGTTCCGCCAGGTCGCGGGTCCGGCCGCGGGTGCGTCCGCCATAGACCGGGTCGCCCACGATCGGGTGTCCGATGGCGGCCATGTGCACGCGGATCTGGTGGGTCCGGCCGGTGGCCAGCTTGCATTCCACCAGCGACGCCGCCATCCCGAACGGCTGGACGACGCGGTAGCGGGTCAGGGCGAACCGGCCGTTCGCCACCACCGCCATCCGCTTCCGGTCCTTCGGGTCGCGGCCGATGGGCTTGTCGATCTCGCCCGCGGTGGGGGAGGGCACGCCCCAGACGACGGCGCGGTAGGTCCGGCTGAGGGTGCGGTCGGCGAACTGGGCCGACAGGGCGGCATGGGCGCGGTCGGTCTTGGCCACCACCATCAGGCCGCTGGTGTCCTTGTCCAGGCGGTGGACGATGCCCGGCCGCTTCACCCCGCCGATGCCCGACAGCCCATCCCCGCAATGGGCCAGCAGGGCGTTCACCAGGGTGTTGTCCGGGTTGCCGGCCGCCGGGTGGACCACCATGCCCGGCGGCTTGTCCAGCACCAGGAGGTCGGCATCCTCGTGCACGATGACGAGCGGGATGTCCTGGGCCTCGGGCACCGCCGGTTCGGCCTCGGGCACATCGACCTCGTAGGACTGGCCGGCCTTCACCTTTTCCGACGGGTTGGTGACGGTGGTCTCGCCGCGGCGGATCCGCCCCTGATCCAGCAAGGCCTGGATGCGCGACCGGCTGAGCCCGGCATCGGCCAGGGCCGCGGCCAGGAACCGGTCCAGGCGTTCGCCCGCCTGCGCGTCGGCGACCGTGACATGGTACGGGATTGCGGTCATGCGGTTGGCGATGTCGCGGGCGGTGCCGGGATGTGGATGGAATGTGGCGCCGGATGGCCGGGCAGGGCAGGATGCGGGCCGAACCGGACCGGGTGAACTTAGCCGGATTGGGGCGACAAGGGCAGGGGTTATGAACTTCGCAAGCGACAACGTGGCGGGCGCCGCGCCGGAGATCCTGGCGGCCTTGGCGCGCGCGGCCGAGGGGACGGCCTCCTCGTACGGGGCCGACCCGTACACCGCGCGGCTGGAAGCGGCGCTGGCCGAACTGTTCGAAACGAAGGTGGCCGCATTCCCGGTGGCGACCGGCACGGCCGCCAATTCCCTGGCGCTCGCCTCGATCTGTCCGCCCTGGGGGGCGGTCTACGCGCACGAGTCCAGCCACGTGATGGTGGACGAGTGCGGTGCGCCCGAGATGTACACGGCGGGCGCCAAACTGGTCGGCCTGCCCGGTGCCGACGGCAAGATCACCGCCGCGGACCTGGACCGGGCCGCCGGCCGCTGGCCGCGCGGGGCCGTGCACCATGTGCAGGCCGCGGCCGTGTCGCTGACCCAGGCGACCGAGGCCGGCACCTGTTACCGGCCGGACGAGGTGGCCGTCATCAGCGAGGTGGCGCGGCACCACGGGATGCGCGTCCACATGGACGGGGCGCGGTTCGCCAATGCGGTGGCGTGGCTCGGCCGGTCGCCGGCCGACGTGACGTGGCGGGCCGGCGTGGATGTCCTGTCCTTCGGCGCCACCAAGAACGGCGCCCTGGCGGCCGAGGTGGTGGTGTTCTTCAAGCCCGAACTGGCGGCGGAGTTCCAGTTCCGACGCAAGCGGGCGGGGCACCTGTTCTCGAAGATGCGGTTCCTGTCGGCGCAGTTGGACGCCTATCTGGCGGACGGGCTGTGGCTGCGCCTGGCCCGCCACGCCAACCTGATGGCCGCCCGCCTCGCCGAGGGGCTGGCGGCGATCCCCGGCGTGCGTCTGGCCTATCCGGTGGAGGCGAACGAGGTGTTCGCCGAGCTGCCGGAGCGCATGATCGAAGGGCTGCAGGCCCGCGGGTTCGTGTTCTACCGGTGGGAAGGCCGGGTCGTCCGTCTGGTGACGGCGTTCAACACCGAGGCCGGATCGGTGGACGCCCTGTTGGACGCCGCCCGCAGCATGGCCCCCAACGACGACGGGCGTGCCGCCGGATGAGCCGGTGACGATTGTTCTTGCGGCCGGCGCGGCGAAACGCTATATCGCCGCTCCGGCCTTCGTCCCGTTCGTCTAGAGGCCTAGGACACCGCCCTCTCACGGCGGCGACAGGGGTTCAAATCCCCTACGGGACGCCAACGGTTTCAAGGGGTACAGAGGCCCCCCACCTCGGCAGCCGGACAACTTCCCCAACTGTTCCCCAAAACCGGTCGCGGACACGGGTAGGCGCTGATTGCGGCCAAGACGCGGCGGCCGGTCAGGGTGATCGCGACCGCACGCCACTGGCAGGATATGCACCGCCTGCTAAGCGAGCCCGACGACGAGGCCACCAAACAGGCTTACCGGCGATGCTGGAAGGTTGAGGCCGCGATGTCCATCGCCAAGCGGCGCTGGAGCGGGGCTCCGTCGGTGCGCACCGATCCGACCCAGCGCCCACACCCCCAGGGGGGTGGGCTACAGCCTCAACTGCCTTGTCCTGCTTGGACAATTCGCCTGAGCTTTCCGACGGGGCACGGCGCGCCAAGTCGGATAAAACCCTCCAGGAAATAGGGTTGTGAATGGGGTTTTGCTAATCCATAAAAGGTTGTGCATCTGGTATGGTGTGGGTGGTTCGATGGAAAGGCGTGTGCGTGACCCGGTCCACGGTCTGATTGTGTTCGAAAGTGACAATCGGATCGATCCGTTGGCGTGGTCTCTCATAGACACACCGGAGTTCCAGCGTCTGCGCCGCATCCGGCAACTCGGGGTGTCTGAGTTCACCTTTCCCGGCGCCGTTCACACCCGCTTTGCCCATTCCATCGGCGTTTTCCACACCGCAAGAATGCTTGTCCGCATCATCGAACGGGAGATGAGTCGCCTCGACAAGCCGTACGAACCTGAGAAGGCCGAGGTGGCCCTGATTGCGGCGCTACTGCACGATCTCGGGCACGGACCGTTCAGCCACACGTTCGAGGGGGTGCAGGAGTCCCGCGGCGTCAAGCGGCGGCACGAGAAATGGACGGCGGACATCATCCGCAACCCCAAGGGACGGATACGACCGCTTCTGGAGGCTCACCGGGTCGGATTTGCGGACCAGGTTGCGGCCCTCTTGGAGAAGGAGGATCCGGAGGACATCTACCACGCCGTCGTATCCAGCTCGTTCGACGCCGACCGGCTGGACTATCTACGCCGCGACAAGCTGATGACCGGCACCGGCGCCGGCGGCCTGGATTTCGACTGGCTGATCGCCAACGTGCAAGTCGCGGAGATCGAGCTGGACGCGCCGGACGAAAACGGGGGCGGGGCACGCAAAGTGCTGACCTTCTGCCTGATGAAGAAGGCGCTCCCGGCCGCGGAGCAGTTTCTCCTCGCGCGCTACACTCTTCACCAGCAGGTTTATTTCCACAAGACGACCCGGTGTGTGGAGCACATGATTGGAAAGCTCCTCCGCGCCGTTGCACGTCTTGCCTGCGGCAAAGCGAGCGAGCGCACGAAGAGCGGCCTCCGGAACGACCATCCGCTGCTCCGATTCTTCGCCAAGGGTGGCGATACCGTCGAGAACTACCTCGCGTTGGACGATGCACTCATCTTGGGATCGCTTGATGCCCTGGCGCGGGCGGGCGATCCCATCGTTTCCGACATCGCCACGCGCTTGAAGGAACGGAATCTGTACAAAACCCTCGACATCGCCGAGTTCGGAGAGGATGGGGGGCGACAGCGGGGGGTGCTGCGACGTATCAAGGAGCGGTTTAAGGATCAGATGGCGGACGAGACGGTTCTACTCGACGAGAAGGCGGCGATCGGCATCTACGCGGAAATCGGGGGCGACGAGGAGAGGATGCACAAGAAGCTGCACATCCTTGACGCTGGCCGGCCCGTTGAGATCAGCCGATTGTCCCGCCTCGTCGAAACGCTCGAACCGAAGAAGCAATTCACGCGACTGTACTTCGCCAATTCGGCCGAAAGAGACGCCGCCCGCACCCAGGGAAGGACCGCATGACCGACACGCCCGAGGACCACGTTGCTGAGATTGTCCGCGCGGCGGGAGGCCGCTTGGTCAGCCGCATCCGCATGCAGAAGATCGCGTACCTGCTCGACCAGCTCGGCGCCCGAAGTGGGTTCGACTATGCCTATCACCACTATGGTCCCTATTCGCGGGACCTCGATAGCGCGATCCTTGATGCCACCGAATTCGAGGTGGTGGAGGAAAAGTTTGAGCGTCGTAAATCGGATGGGGCGCGCTACAGCGTCTTCACGGCCGTCGGTGACTCGAACAGCTATGCGTTCAAGCACCTGAAGGATGAGAGGCTTCGCGAGCTGGTAAGGCGGTGGGCATCGACCAACATCACCGTGCTCGAACTTGCCGCGACGGCGCACTGGCTTTCCGAGGCCGAGAAGGTCGAGGACTGGGAGACCGAAATACACCGCCGCAAGGGATCGAAGACACAGAACGGTCGGCTGGAGGAAGCGAAGCGGCTGCTCGCCGAGGTTGGATTGCCGCCGGCGACCGCGGTCGCGTGAGAGGGGAGGGTGTTAACCCTCCTTTCCAAATACCTTAGCCTGTGCGCCGAGCGGGGTGAGCGGCCCGAAATCCCGACCCGCCGCATCGCGGGCGGGCCGGGAGCAGGGCAAGCCCTCAGAACGACACGTGGACTTGCAAAACGATCCCCCCGGCGCGGTCCGACGCGGTCACCGGCACGCGGTAGCCGAAATCGACCTGCACATAGCTGGCCGGCGCGCGGTGGGCGGTTTCGCGGAACCAGTAGCGCAGGGACAGGCCGGGCCCGATGCCGGCGGCAAAGGGCATGGGTTCCGCCTGATCGTAGGAAAGCCCGGCACCCAGGTACGCCGACCCCGTGAGCGTTTGCGAGCCGAACAGCTTGGTTGTCAGGCCGTACCGCGCTTCGGCCGAGAACAGCGCCCGCTCCTGTTGCAGGTAATAGCCGGCCTCGGCGTAGTGCTGTTCGAACGTCCAGGTCTGTTCGACGGGGTTCAGGTCGAGGCCGAAGCCGCCCGAATAGCCCGCCCGGACCAGCCAATCGCTGGTGGCCGCGTCGCCGAAGGCGATGTGGCGCTCGGCGGCCAGCACGAGGTTGAGGTCGGCCAACGGCTTGTACCGAACGCCGACCGCGCCCAGCAGGGAGTCCGTCCCCGGTGCGGGGCTGCCGGCGCCGGGCGCGTCGTTGGACAGGCGGGCATAGGCCTGGAACACCCGCCCGTCCTGGAAGCCGAACCATTCCGGCTGCCAGTACCCTTCCAGGATGAGCTGGGCCGCCGTGCCGCCCCCGGCGTCGCTCCGGCCCGTGCGCCAGGCGTAGCCGCCGGTCAGGCCGAATTCCCGCACCAGCGTATCCACCTCGCGGCGCAGGCCGAATTCCGCCATCGGGTCCAGAACGGCCGATCCGGCGCCGCGGTAGCCGTCCAATGCGGCGGTGAACCGTCCGGCGGCCTCGCGGTTGCGGTGAAGCCGCTTGGTGGCATAACCCAGGTCGGCCTGCACCCCCGGCGTCAGGCTGCCCGCACAGCCCGGCGCGTCCGCCATGGCGATGGCACCCGCGTCGTCGTTCGCCCGCATCAGAAGGTAGATCAGGTCCGGATCGCACCCGGCGGTGCCGTCCGCAAGGGTCCGGACAAGGCCCCGGACCCGGTCCTGGTCCCCCAGCGCCGCGGCCGACTGCGCCCAGCCCTTGTCGGCCGTCCGCCGGTCCTCGGGCGTTGCCGCCGCGGCCGACGCGGCCTCGAAGGCCGCCGCCGCGTCCGCGTACCGTTCCAGCGCGAACAGGGCGAAGCCGCGCCGGGCGTTCACCGCATAGCCGGTGTCGCCCGCATACGGGTCCAGCGCATCGAGCACCTCGGCCGGCCGGCCCGCGGCCAGCGCCTGATCCGCCAGCGACAACCGCAGTTCGCGCACCCGTTCCGCCGCAAGGCCGGGCGTCGCCAGCGCCGTCCGGAAATCCTCCATCGCCGCTTCGGGACGACCCGCCGCCGCCCGCAGGTAACCGCGCTGCGCATGAAGGCCGGAGTCCTGGACGCCACGCGCGATGGCCTGGTCGGCGATCTCCATCGCCGCCGGTCCGTTTCCGGCCCGCGCGAGCACGTCCACCAGCAGGCGGACCGCGTTCGGGTTCTCCGGCGCCCGTTCGACCGCGGCCCGCGCCTCGCGCTCCGCCGCCACTAGATCCTGGCGGTTCAAGGCCGCATAGGCCTGCGCCGCATGCTCGTAGGCGCGGCCCGATAAGGGGTGGGCGTCCTGCGCCATCGCCACCCCCGCGGGGAGGCCGCAGAAACCCAGGGCTCCGGCCGCCGCCAGGAGCGCCAGTCGATTGCGTAGGGCCATGTCAGGCGTTCCTTTGAACCGTCTGCTGAGCCATCTGGGCGGCGGCCGGGCTTCGCCGCGCGAGGGCGTCTTCGAGCTGCGTGCGGGTGATAAGGCCTTTTGCGACGAGATGGTCGCCAAATCGGCGGCCGGGGCCGGGGGTGTAGTCGCGCAGGGCCTCGGTGATGTCCTGGCGGCGCAGGATCCCCGCATCGACGAGGCTTTCGCCCAGCAGCGGCCCGTGCGGCCGTTCCTCCGCCGCCGTGCCGCCGACCAGCCGGCGCAAGCCCTCGGCGATCTCGCTGCGGGTGGCGACCCGCACGACGACCGGCCCATTCCAGTGGGTGGCGATCTCCGCCAGGGCGTCGGGCGGCAGCGTCCCGGCCGCCAGCACCCGGAGCGTGCCGCCGTCGGTGCCGGCGGGAAGCACCTGGTGCCGGACCGCCAGGGGCAGGGGCAGGGCGTCCCGGTGGGCGGCAAGCGCGTCGCGGTCCAGGTCCGCCCGCTCCAGCCCGTTCTGATAGGCCAGCGCGTCCGCCAGCGTGTCTTCGGACACCCAGCCTTCCCGCAGCAGGATGTTGCCCAGCAGGTCGCCGGACCCCGTCTGCCGGGCGATGGCGTCCTCGATCTGGCGGGCGTCCACCGCCTTCCAGGCGATCAGCAGGTCGCCCAGCTTGCGGCGGGTTTCCTTGAGCTGGTCGGTCGAGGGAAAGGCGTGGTCCGTCTTGTCCCACGCGATGCGCTGGCCGAGGATGACGTGGGAGACGAACAGCCGCCACGCCCGCATGGTGGCGAAGAAGTTGATCAGGTTGTTGACCACCATGCGCGGCAGCGACATCAGCCCCTGCGCCACGCCGTAGACCGAGGACACGAAATAGAACCGCTGGCCGATGCGGTTGCAGAGCATGACGAAGTTGATCGCCATGATCTCCTGCATCCAGTCGTGCGAGGCGATCAGGCTGGCGAACAGGACGCTGCCGGTCCACCACTTGACCGCGAACGCGGCCAGGAAGTTCAGGACCAGCAGATAGGCGACGATCGTGACGACCGAGGTGATGACGCCCTTGCGGTCGCGGAGCAGGATGTAGCGCGTCCGCCAGTTCCCCCGCCACGCCATCTCCAGCCAGCCCTGGAACACGATGCCCAGGATCCAGCGGGCGCGCTGGCGGTAGGCGGCCCGGAAGGTGTCCGGGAAGTATTCCCGGACGGCCACCACGCTCTCCATCTCGATCTCGCGCACCCGTCCGGTCAGGAGGCTCCGGCGCGTCACCGTGTAGCCGACCGGAAACCGCACGAAGACCTGCCGCATGCCCAGCTTCGCGAGCCGGTAGCTGAAATCGTAGTCCTCGGTCAGGCTTTCCGTGTTGAAGGGCTGGTTGGCGGTCTCCTGCGACAGGGCCCGCATGGCGCGGTGGCTGAAGCAGGTGCCGACGCCGGCCGACGGCACCTCGCCGAGCAGGCTTTCGCGCACCACCAGATCCTTGCTGTGCCACTCGGCGAAGTCGTCGAGATAGGTCCCGCCGACCAGTTGCCGGAGCGGCCGGTCCAGCGACAGGACCGGAAGCTGGATCAGGTCCTTGCGCGGCAGCAGGTAGTTGAAAAGCTTGAGTTCCAGGGGGTGGATGACGTCCTCGCTGTCGTGCAGGACGACACCCGCGAACGTGATCCCCTGCGTCTGCTCGGTCAGGAAAATGGCCTGGATGATCCAGTTCAGGCAGTCGGCCTTGCAGGTGGGGCCGTCGTGCGGCACCCGGACATGCACGACCTGCCGGTACCGGCGCGCCATGCGGTCGACGATCTCGCCCGTCGCCGGATCGTTGGGATAGGTGCCGCAGAAGATCCGGAAGTTGGAGTATTCGAGCGTCGCGACCGTGTTTTCGATCATCTGCCCGATGACCGCATCCTCGCGCCAGGCCGGCACCATGATCGCGATCGGCTGCTCGGGCTTGGCGACCAGGGCGGAGATCGGCAGGGGCTTGTGGCGCAAGGCGTGCAGGTACACGAACCGGTACGCCTGCCGCACCCAGTAGTAGGCGTCGATGAAGGCGTCGTCGAGGCTGCTGACCAGGATGATGATCGAGCAGACGAGCGTTGCCCACTCCAGGGCGTGGACATAGTTGGCGAGAAGAAGGGACTGCTCGACCATCCGCTCAGGCCTTGGCCTGCGCCTTTCCGCGGTTGCGCTTGCGGGCCGTCACGATGGCGCGGACGATCCGCATCAGGACGAGCGCGGACAGCACGCCGAAGCCCGCGATCAGGTGGGTGCGGTAGCGGTAGATCAGCGCCGCCGGCTCGTACATCGCCCGGTCGATGGCGTCCGCCCGGCGTTCCGCGGCGCCAAGCTCGGCGATGACGCCCGTGGCGTCGATGACGGCCACGTCGCCATGGGCGAGCTGGTCCACCCTCACCACGGGCAGGCGTGCGCCGGGACGCGTGTCCACCAGGACGCCGGGCACGCCGTCGATCTCGCCGATCCGGGCCACCGCGACGTCGCCCGCACCGGACAGGTCGACCAGCGTCTGGCGCGTCTCGCCGGCCAGGACCAGCCGGTCCTGCTGGATCTCCACGCCGGCCCGCACGCCGGGCAGGGCGCTGCCGAAGGCCACGAAGGCCATGTCCGGCTTGGCGGGGCGCGCCTCGTCGACGACCGCAAGGCGCAGCGAGGACGAGGTGAAGCTCAACGCCCGCAGCAGCGCCGTCGTGAAGGGCAGGGCTTCGAGCGGCCGTTCCAGATAGTCGGGCGGAATGTAGGCGATGCCGGTGTGGGCGAAGCGCGGCAGCAGGCCGAAGAACTGCCCGTCGAGCGACGCCCGGCTCAGCGACAGGCGGCTGGTGGGCAGAACCTGCGCGAGATAGCCGCGCGGGACGGACCGGCAGTCGCCGGCGAGCGCCCCCCGCTGCAAGGCGATCTTCAGCGTGTTGTTCGCACCCAGCAGGAACGGCGGGATGTCGGCCGTCATCCGGAAGACCGAGGACTCCGCATCGACCTTCTGGGCGCGCAGGAGCGTGTCGTTCAGCATCACCGACGCGATCGGCGATCCGTCCGCCGTGTCCGGCGAGACCCGCATCTCAAGCTCGACCGCGTTCGGCCATCGGCCGGGCGGAAGCTGCGAGGCGTTGAACGAAACCGCCCATTCGCCGTAGTCGGAGATCGCCTGGGCCGCGAAGCCGCCCGACAGCCGCGCGAGCGGCAGGTCGTCGGCGGTGCGTCCGCCCTCGACCGCCTGCCGGACGGTCAGGGATCCCGACCCGGCAAGCCGGTGCCAGCGGCCGCCGAGCAGGGTGGCGGAAACCGGAGCCGCGTCGGTGTCCAGCCGGATCAGGGGAAAACCAAGGAGCTGCGCGAGCGACAGGTTCGCTTCGTCGTTCCCGTCCGCCTTGCGCTGCGCCACGCCGAGCCAGCGGTCGAAGGACGCCAGCACGGCGGGAGCGCCGGACCCCAGTTCGGCCTCCAGTTCGGCCCGCAGCGCCTGGAGGTCCCGCTCCACGGTTTCCAGGACGCCCGCGGCACCCACGGCGATGTCGCCCAGGGCGTGCCCCGACAGTGCCAGCAGCACCAGATAGGCGCCGCGGTCCGCGGCCGTCGCGATCCGCGCCTTGCCGGGGGCGTCCAGGAGTCTGGCGAAGGCGCCGATCCCGGCCAGGGCCGGATCGACCTGGAGCGGCGCCGTGGGAACGAAGCCGCCGAGGGCCGGGAGCGCCACGAATTCCGGTGTGCGGCCCGATGCGTGGACCGCCAGCGCGATGCGGACCGCCGCATCGAACCGCGCCGCATCGACGGGGTCCTCGTCCACCAGGATTTTCACCCGATGGGGCAGAACGGCCCACGCGGCGCGCACGCTGCGGATGTCCCCGGGATCCACCTGGTAGGTCAGCCGCGTGCGGGGATCGACGGACACGACGTTCCCGATCGACCGCTGGTCGGTGCAGCGGTCGCCCGTGCTGACGGCCGAGAACTTCAGGCCCAGCGTCAGGAAACCTTCCGGACCATCGGGGCCCGGCGCCAGGACGGAGCGGACGAAACGGCCCTCGTGCCCCTCGAAGTCGATGGTCGTCGCCGGCGTTCCGTTCACGTCGGCGAGAAGGGTGAGCCGCCCGTTCGCGGCCTTCAGGTGCGATCCCGCCAGTTCGATCCGGGCGTCGCGCAGGGCGACGTCCCGCGGGACCCCGAAGAAGATCTGGCGTTCCGCGTCGGCGCCGCTGAACACCACCGGCCGGCGGAAGCCCAGATCGTCCAGGGAAACCGAGCGCGCCAGCCTCGGCCGGGACGCCAGCGCGTCGAAGAACCCAACGGCCGGGTGCGGCTCCCGACTTTGCGCCTTGAACCCGGCGGCCTTCGGGCGCGGCTCCCGACGTTCCGCCGCGGCTGCGGGAGCGGTGGGAGCAACGGGAGCTGCGGGAAGCGGCGCCGCGGGGGCCGCCTCGACGGCCTCGAACGCCGGCTCATCGGGGGCCGGTTCCTGGGCCGCCGGGTGCCCGGGCGATAAGATCGCCGAAAGGGCCGCGACGGCGCAAAGACGGCGCGGCAGGCCTCCGATCCGCATGTCAGGCGATCTCCGGCATCTTCGACGGCACCGTCCGTTGGCGGACCAGCGCCGCGACGATCCGCTCCGACGCCCGTCCGTCGCCGAACGGATTTTGGACGCCCGCCATGCGCCGCCGCCGGTCGGGATCGTTCAGCAGGTCTTCGGCCTCGCGCACGATGCGGCGGGGATCCGTGCCGACCAGGATGGCCGATCCGGCGTCCAGCGCCTCCGGCCGTTCGGTGACCTCCCGGGTCACCAGCACCGGCACGCCGAGCGTGGGCGCCTCCTCCTGGATGCCGCCGGAATCCGTGATGATCAGGTGGGCCCGTTCCATCAGGTGGATCATCCGATGGTAGGGCTGGGGCCCGATCAGGTGCACGTTGGCCAATTCGCCCAGCGCCCGCTCGGCCGGCGCCGCGACATTGGGGTTGAGATGGACCGGATAGACGATCTGCACGTCCCGGCCCAGCGAAAGGGCGGCCAGGGCGTCGAACACCCGCTCCAACCCCGGACCGAAGTTCTCGCGCCGATGGCCGGTGACCAGGATCATACGCTTGGCGGGGTCGAGGAACGGGAACGCGCGCTGGCAGTCCGCCCTCAAGGCCCTGTCCCGGCCGAGGCGCCGGCGCATGTCCAGAAGGGTGTCGATGCCGGTGTTGCCGGTCACCGTGACGGTCGCCGGGTCCACCCCCTCGGCCAGAAGGTTCGCGGCGGCCTGCCGGGTCGGTGCGAAATGCCAGGACGCAATGGGTGCGATCATCCGGCGGTTGCCTTCCTCGGGCCAGGGGGCCTTCAGATTTCCGGTCCGCAGGCCCGCCTCGACATGGGCGACCGGGACGCCGCGGAGATGGGCGGCCATCGCGCCCCCCAGCGCCGAGGACGTGTCGCCCTGGACGATGACGAGGTCTGCGGGGAAATCGGCCAGAACGTCCCCGACGCCGGAAATGATGGCGGCCGCCCCATGGGGCAGGCTCCGGACACTGGCGGAAACATTCAGATCGAAGCGCGGCCGGATGCGGAAAAGCTCGAGCGCCTGCTCCAGCATTTCCTTTTGCTGGCCCGTCGAGCACACGGCGTGGATCACGTCCTTCCGCTGCTCAAGTAAGGCGACCAGCGGGGCCAGCTTGATCGCTTCGGGGCGCGTCCCCAGGACGGTCAGGATGCGGATGGAGCGGCCGATCATATCCGGGCGACGTCTTCCCCAACGTTCAAAAATCGTTTGTTTGGAAATCTATGGCCTCCACAGGCGCGATGATAGTTGAGGGTGCGCACCGGGAGCAACTCCCTCTGGTCGAGGCGTGTAATTTTCACCGTTTGTATGCGGGTATCGTGGTTAATGAGTTATGAAGTATTCTGCGTCGACACGGGGGCGGCGGACGAATTCACGCGCGGCCAAGATATTGTCGGCGGGCTCGGATTGTCCTCGTACTCCCGCGGTGGGCGACGATGCCCATCCGGGGGATTTCACTTGCTTGCCCGTGGGATTGCGGTTCCGGCCCGAGGCGCCGGGACCGCCACATGACGGCGCTAGAGAGGTAAGGTCGGTGGGTCCTCGGCATGTCTCCTTCCCTCGAAACCTCAGGGGAGCGAGGCGACCGCGCGTCCGGCTCCAATCCGAGGCACAATGACCGTCAAGACCGGCCCGCCAGGAACATGTCCACCCCTTCCTGCGCGATGTCCGGCGGGACGGCGTGGCCGCCCGGGAACTCGTGGTAGCGGACCGGATAGCCGGCCCGCTGGAGCGCCGGGACGAGGCGCCGGCTGCACACCTCGATGGGCAATACCCCGTCTTCCGTGCCATGCGACACGTAGATCGCCGGCCGCCCGTGAAGCGATGCCGGGGCCATGAATCCGGGGGCGAAGGCCAGGATGTGGCTGAACAGGTCTCCGTTCGTCAGGCCGAGCGACAGGGCATAGGACGCCCCGTCGGAAAAGCCGGCCACCGCGATCCGCCGCGGGTCGATGGCCTGTTCGGACAGCAGTTTGCGCAGGGCGTCCGCCAGGAACCGCACATCCGGGCCATAGCCGCCAAGGATCACATCCCAGGTCCGCCCGCGGGATTCCGGCACAAGCAGCACCACCCCGGCCGCATCGGCTTGGGATTTGATCAGTTCCACCGTGCCACGGGCCGCACCGCCGGCCCCGTGCAGCATCACGACCAGGGGGGCTGGGCGGTCGATCGGAACCGACGGCGGGACATGGACCAGCCCGTCTCGCTGGCCGCCGAGCCCGATCGGACGCTCGCCAGCCGGCGCCGTGGCGGATGGGGAGGGCGCGGGAATTGCGGCCGGCCGCACGTCGAGACGCCCTTGGTCCGCAGCCATCGCCGGTCCGTCCATTGCCGATCCCCCGTGCCGCAGCGGAACACCCAACAGGGTCGCCAGCAGAACGACCCGCACACACCACCCGACCATGCCCGTGCGTCTTCCCTGATCCCGGTTTGATGGCGCGCACCGAACCGCTCGCCGGTCCACCCAACGCGGCCCGGTCGGACCGGAACAGCCAGACCCACCGGTCCAAGCCGGTTCACGTACCGAAGGGGAGGGCGCGGCGTGCCCACGGTCAAATCGAGCCGTGCCCGGCATGGACGGGAAGCTTATCCAACGAACAGGTCACGGCTTGTCCTTCGGGGCACGTCATAGGTCAAAAGAAGCCGAGCGGGGATGCCCTCCGGGCTGTTGTGGGCAAGCCGTCAACTTCTGGTTCCGGGTGTCGGCACCGCGTCCGTTCGCCCTCCCTCCCGGACGCATTCACCGGTGGAACCGGGTCCGGGCATCGGCCTTCCGCAGCCGGTGCCCGGACCCTTCGCATGCGCCCGACATGTGTGAAAGGCCGGGCAACGCGCGAGGGATGGCAAGGAAGGGACGCGCCGATGACGCCGCCCGACATTTCCCCCGGTCGCCTTGTGCCCGATCAGCCTGTGGATGCCGCGGCCCGCCCGACGCCACACCAAGCAGCCGCGGACACCGGTCCCCTGCGCGACCTGACCCCCGCCCCGGTGGACGACCGCCCGCACGTGGTGATCGTCGGGGCCGGCTTCGGCGGCCTTTCGGCCGCGCGCGCCCTGGGGGGCGCACCCGTGCGGGTGACGCTGGTGGACCGGCAGAACTACCATCTGTTCGTGCCCCTGCTGTACCAGGTGGCAACCGCCGTCCTGTCGCCGGCCGACATCGCGCAACCGATCCGCCGGCTGGTGGCCCGCCATCCCAACATCGACGTGGTGATGGGCGAGGTCACCGGCATCGACGCCGCAAGCCGCCGGCTGATCCTGTCCAACGGCTACATCCCCTACGACAAGCTGGTCATCGCCGCCGGCTCCACCCACGGCTATTTCGGCCACGACGAATGGGCGGCGCACGCGCCCGGCCTGAAGACCATCGAGGACGCGCGGCGCATCCGCGGGCGCCTGCTGCGGGCGTTCGAACGGGCGGAGCTGGAACCCGACCCGGCCGAACGCAGCCGGCTGACCACCGCCGTGGTCGTCGGCGGCGGACCCACGGGCGTCGAGATGGCGGGGGCGCTCGCCGGCCTGATCCACCGCGCGCTCAGCCGCGACTTCCGCCGCATCCGCCCGGAAGCCGCGCGCATCGTGCTGGTGGAAGCCGGCCCGCGCATCTTGTCCGCCTTTCCGCAGGACCTGTCGGACTATGCGCACCGGGCCTTGCAACGGCTCGGCGTCGAGGTCCGTCTGGGCGAGAAGGTGGAAGCGGTCGAGGCGGGGGCCGTCACCGTGTCCGGCAAGGTCATCCCCGCCGAAACGGTCGTCTGGGCGGCCGGGGTGCAGGCGTCACCCTTCGGCCGGTGGCTGGGTGTCCCTACCGACCGGGCCGGCCACATTCCGGTCGGGCCCGATTTCGCGGTTCCCGGCGTGCCCGACGTGTACGCCATCGGCGACATCGCGCACGTCCAGGACAAGGACGGCAAGCCGCTGCCGGGGCTGGCCCAGGTGGCGCAGCAGGAGGGACGGCACCTCGGGCGCGGCCTCGCGGCCCTGCTGGGGAAGGGTGTGCCCATCCCGCCGTTCCGGTTCCGCAACTTCGGCAATTGGGCCGTCATCGGCCAGCACCACGCGGTTGCCGATTTCGGCCGTACGCGGATGAAGGGATGGTCCGCCTGGGTGATGTGGTGCGTCATCCACATCTACCTGCTGATCGGGTTCCGCAACCGGCTGTTGGTTTCGGTGCAGTGGCTGTGGGCGTGGCTGACCAACGAACGCGGTGCCCGGCTGATCACCGATGGCGCCGGCCAACTCTCGACACCGGCCTCCCCGCCCGCCGTGCCGCCAGGGGCTCCTGTGCACAAGCGCCCGGCTTGAAGTGCGGCGCGGAACGGGGCCGGGCGGCACCTGTCGGCAGGCGACCACAGCCGGCGGCAATTCGGGGGCTCACATGACCGAGCCGCGGAAAGACACCCCGTCCACCCCCGCGGCCCGGAACGAGGCGGAAGCGCAGCCGTCCAATGCCAAGCCCGACGGCAAGCGCCCGGGCTGGTGGCAAAAGGATGCGTTCGACCACCGGGCGGCGCAGGATTAGACCAACATGGTCCCTGACAATTCGAAGGGCAACGACATCTAGCCGGGACCGTGGGGCCGGCGTGTCCGGTCCGCTCACCCCCGCACACGCGGGGAACACCCTGCCCGGAAGCCCTTCAAAAGGAACACGGAACCAGTCCGCGCGCGACCTACAGACTTTTCCCTGTAGTGGTTGCTTGCCCGTTCCGCAGCCACGAACGGCCGGGGCCGAAATGCGTCGCGGGGTGTTTATTTCCGGATCCGCCCGGACCGAAACGATTTCCGCCGCGTTGGCTGTGTTTGCGGTTCGGACGATCCGGACCCCGCCCCGTTTCCGGTGATCCCGGCCCATGACCTCGCTGTACGGCTCCACCAATGCGGACAGGCGGCTTGCCGACGAGTTGGCGTACCGCGAGCGCCAGCACGAGCTGCTGGCCCGGTTCGGCATGGCCGCGCTCAAGACCTCGGACGTGGGCTTCCTGTTGCAGGAGGCCACCCGCCTGTGCGCCGAAGGGCTGCGGACGGACCTGTGCAAGGCGTTGGAGCGTGTGGACGGACGGGACGAGCTTGTCGTCCGGGCCGGGGTCGGGTGGGCGCCGGGCGTGGTGGGGCACGCCCGCGTCGGGGCCGACCTCGCCTCGCCGGCCGGCTATGCGCTGAAGACGGGCGAACCGGTCATCTCGAACCACCTCGGCGGCGAGACGCGCTTCCGCACGCCCCGGCTGCTGGTCGAGCACGGGGTCCGGCGTGCCATCAATGTCGTCATCCGGGGCGATGGCGTGCCCTTCGGCGTGCTGGAAGCGGACAGCCGCGACGAGGGCCGGTTCGACGCGGCCGATGTCGCCTTCCTCCAGGGCTTCGCCACCCTGCTGGGCGTCGCCATCGACAAGGTCCGCGTCGAGGCCGCCTACCACGAGCGGAACGAACAGCAGCGCCTGATGCTGGAAAGCATCCGGGACCATGCGGTCTTCACCACCGACGCCGCCGGCCGGATCGCGACCTGGCCGCCGGGCGCGCAGACATTGTTCGGCTGGTCGCCCGACGAGATCATTGGGCGGCGGGCGGATGTCCTGTTCACGCCCGAGGACCGGGCGGACGGTGTCCCCGCCTGGGAATTGGAGACGGCGCGGCGGGAGGGCTGCGCACCCGACGAGCGCTGGCACATCCGCAAGGACGGGACCCGTTTCTTCGCCGAAGGTTCGGTCCGGCCGCTGCACGATGCCGGCGGTGGCTTGCGCGGCTACCTGAAGGTCGCCTGCGACGTCACCGAGCGCCACCGGGCCGAAGAGGCGTTGCGGGACAGCGAGGCGCAGTTCCGGATCCTGGCGGACTCCATCCCCCAGCTCGCCTGGATGGCGGACGGCAAGGGCGAGATCTACTGGTACAACCGCCGTTGGTACGAGTTCACCGGCACCACGCCGGAACAGGCTCTGGGCTCGGGCTGGCGGTCCGTCCACCACCCGGACCATCTGGAGCGCGTCACCGCCCATTACCGCCGGTCGATCGAGGCCGGCGAACCCTGGGAGGACACCTTCCCCCTGCGCGGCCACGACGGGCGCCACCGATGGTTCCTGTCGCGCGCCTTGCCGATCCGCAACAAGCATGGCCGCGTCGTGCGCTGGCTGGGAACCAACACCGACATCACCGATCAGCGGGCGGCCGAAGCCCGGATCCTGGAAGCGGAACGGCGCCTGCAACTGGCGCTCCGCAGCGCCCGGATCGGCACGTGGTCGTGGGACTTCGAACAGGACTGCATCGAGGCGGACGCGCGGGTGCGCGAAATCTTCGGCTTCGGGCCGGACGAGCCGATCCGGAAGGCCGACATCTTCGAACGCACCCACCCCGACGACCAGCCGCGCATCCAAAAGGTCGTGGAGGCCGCCCGCCGCACCCGGGGCGAATACGACCTGGAGTTCCGCATCCTGGCGCCTTCGGGCGGGGTGCGCTGGGCCGTCGCCCGGGGGATCGTGACGGACGGCGCCTCCGGCCAGGGCCAGTCCATGATCGGGGTGACGTGGGAAACCACCGACCGCAAGCGGGCCGAGGAGGAACTGCGCCACAGCGAGGCGCGCGCACGCTCCCTGATCGAGGCCACGGCGGCCATCGTCTGGGGCACCGGCAGCTCCGGCACGTTCGATTGGCCGCAGCCCAGTTGGGAGGCGTTCACGGGCCAGCGCTTCGAGGAGTCCAAGGGATTGGGATGGCTGGACGCCGTCCACCCCGACGACCGCGCGAAGACGGCGGAGGCGTGGCGGGTGGCCCTCCAGGACTGCGCGATCTACAAGATGGAGCACCGCCTGCGCCGCAGCGATGGCGAATACCGGCACATGCTGGTGCGCGCCGTGCCGTTGCTGCGCCCCGACGGGACCGTCGAGGAATGGGTCGGCGTCCACACCGACATCACCACCCGCCGTCGGGCCGAAGAGGCGCTGCGCGAGACCGAGGAACGTTACCGGCTGGCGGCGCGGGCCACCAACGACGCGATCTGGGATTGGAACCTGGCGGCCGACCAGATCCTGTGGAATGACGCCCTTCGGACCCTGTTCGGCTATGCCGAGGATCTGACCGAGACCACGGGGGGGTGGTGGGAGGAGCACATCCACCCCGACGACCGCGAGCGGATCGTGCAGGGCATCCACGAGGTCATCACCGGCGGGGGCACGCGGTGGAGCGAGGAATACCGCTTCCGCCGGGCCGACGGCAGCTTCGCCACCGTCCTGGACCGCGGCTTCGTCCTGCGGGCGCCCGGCGGACGCCCGGTGCGGATGATCGGCGCCATGCAGGACATCACCGAGCGCAAGCGGGTCGAAGTGGAACTCGCCGCCGCCCGCGACGCGGCGGAAGAGGCGAACCTCGCCAAGAGCCAGTTCATCGCCAACATGAGCCACGAGCTGCGCACGCCGCTCAGCGCCGTCATCGGCTATTGCGAGATGCTGGAGGAGGAGGCGGAGGACCTGGGCGCCGCCAGCATGCTGGACGACCTGAGGAAGATCAACGCCAACGCCCGGCACCTCCTGACCCTGATCAACGACGTGCTCGACATCTCGAAGATCGAGGCGGGCCGGATGGACGTCCACGCCGAGGATTTCGGGGTCGATCCGCTCGTCCGCGAGGTGGCCGAGACCGTCCAGGCGCTGGTGGACAAGAAGTCCAACACGCTGGAACTGCGGTGCGGAACGGACCTCGGCCGGGCGCATTCCGACCCGGTGAAGGTCCGCCAATGCCTGTTCAACCTGCTGAGCAACGCCGCCAAGTTCACCGAACGGGGCCGGATCACGCTGTCGGCGGACCGGGTGACGGTCGAGGGCGAGGACTGGTTGGAATTCCGCGTGGCCGACACCGGCATCGGCATGACGCCCGAAGCCCTGGCCAAGCTGTTCCGGCGGTTCAGCCAGGCGGACTCCTCCACCACCCGGCGGTTCGGCGGGACCGGCCTGGGGCTCGCCATCACCAAGGCGTTCTGCACGATGCTCGGCGGCGACATCACGGTGGAAAGCGCGCCGGGGGCGGGCACGACCTTCACCATCCGGCTGCCGGCCGACGCGCGACCCCACTTGCGCCGGCCCGATGCCGCCGCGTCCCATGCCGCGCCCGGCGAGGAGGTGCGGGACGGCAATGGGCGGAACCTCGTCCTCGTGATCGACGACGATCCCCATGCCCGCGACCTCCTGTCCCGCTTCCTGACCCGCCAGGGGTTCGCCGTGCAGACGGCGCCCGACGGCGATGCGGGTTTGCGTCTGGCGGCCGCCCTGAAGCCCTGCGCGATCCTGCTGGACGTCATGATGCCGCGCACCGACGGTTGGGCGGTTCTGACGCGATTGAAGGGCACCCCCGACCTCGCCGAGATCCCGGTCATCATGCTGACCATGGTCCGTGAAAAGAGGCTGGGCTTCTCGCTGGGTGCGGCCGACTACCTGACGAAGCCGGTCCAGTGGGTCCGCCTGAAGAAGGTGCTCGACCGCTACCGCGGCCGTGCCCCCGCCGGCCGGGCCCTGCTGGTCGAGCACGATCCGGCTGCCCGCGAGGAGCTTCGGCGGCTTCTGGAGAAGGAGGGCTGGTCCGTGGCGGAGGTGGAGGACGCCGCCGCCATGTTGCGCGACATCGGCCAGACCCGGCCGGACCTCGTCCTGGTGGATCTGGAGGGGCCGGGAAACCCCAGGGGGCTGATCCAGGATCTGCGCCGGCGCCCCGAACACCGGTCCATTCCCGTCATCGCGCTCGCCGGATGCGGTGTGACGGATGCCGAGCGTGAGCGTTTGCAAGGTATGGTCCGGGACATCATCCAGACCGATCAGGAAGGCTCGGAAGAGGAGCTGGTCGCGGAACTGCGCAAGCTCGCGTCCGCCGGTCAGCCGCTGCACATGGGGTAGAGATGGCCAAGATATTGTTGGTCGAAGATCATGAGGAGATCTGGGACTTCCTCTCGCGACGGCTCAAGCGGCGCGGGTTCGAGGTCATCCTGGCCCATGACGGCCGGGAGGGCGTCGACAAGACGCGCACCGAGCGCCCCGATGTCGTGCTGTTGGACATGAACCTGCCCGTGATGGACGGATGGACGGCGGCCCGCACCCTGAAATCCAGTCCCGAGACCGCGTCGGTCCCGATCATCGCGCTGACCGCCCACGCCATGTCCGGTGACCGTGACAAGGCGCTCGACGCGGGGTGCGACGACTACCACCCCAAGCCCGTCGATTTCTCGAAGCTGCTTTCGCAGATCGGCGTCGTGCTGGGCACGACGCCGGCAACCCCGTGAACGGGCGGGAGGCCCGATGGCTTCGGCTCCGGACTTTCTGACGCAGCTCGTCCGCGCCGCCCTCGACCGGGGCGGGAACACACCCGCCCCGGCGGCCGGGAATGACGCCCCGCCGGTCCCCCGGGAGCCTGGCCGGGATCCCGCTCCCGAAGCCGCGGCGGACCTCGATCCCGGCGCGGACCTCGATCCCGGTATCGCCGGGATCCTCGCCGAGAAGGTGCTTCTCGCGTGGCTGCGCAACCGCCACCAACTGCTGTTTCCCTTCGCTCTCGACCTGCGGCGCCTGGACCGGGACCGGGCCGAGCTTCTGGTCCACGCCATGGTGGCGGCCGCGCAGGCCGACGGATCGTTCGAGCCTAGGGAGCGGGACCGCATCGACGGGGTGCTGGCCGCGGTCACGCCCAATGAGGGCGAGCGTCGCGCCCTGGCCGCGGCCTTGAACCGCCCGAAGCCGCTGTACGACCTGCTGCGCGACGTGCGCGACGTGCAGACGGGGGCGCTGGTCTATGCGGCGTCGCTGCTTGCGGTCGACGGGCGCAAGCCCGTCAACCGCCACTATCTCGGCTATCTTGCGGCGCGGCTCCAGCTCTCCCCGGAGCTGGTGGAAAGTCTGGAGCAGCGCTTCCGTTCATCCGCCTGACGGGGGGTGGCGGGGTCGGATCGGGCGTGGCCACCTCGTCGGCTGCCGTGCTGGACGCCGCGTCCCCGGCGGCATCATCCCCGCCGAGGCGGTCGGTCAGGTCCCGCAGGCCCTGCTGGACTACCTCGCTGTCCACCAGCAGCCGCCGGGAGACATCGGACAGCGTCAGCCAGCCGACGACGCGGGCGCCTTCGTCCACGACGGGCAGGCGCCGGATGTTGTGGGACGCCATCAGGTCGAGGGCGCCGGTGAGCGGGTCGTCCGGGCGGCAGGTGAAGACAAGCTTGGTCGCGATATCCACGATCCGGGTGCGCCGCGGGTCCTTTCCCTCGGCGACGGCCCGGTAGAGGACGTCGCGGTCCGTGACCACGCCCTTCAGGTCCTCGGGGCTGCCCACCGGCAGGGCGCCGACGTCCAGTTCCCCCATCAGGATCACGGCGTCCTGGACCGTGGCGTCCGCCTCGACGAATTCGACGTGGCGGGTCATGATATCGGCAACCCTCATGGCATCCGTCCTGTCAGGGTGGGCCCCCTTTCATGGTTGACCCGTGGCAAGGGGCCAGATCAATGCAATCAGGGGAACACCGGCCGCGACCACCAGGATCGACAGTGGCAGGCCGAGTTTCCAATAGTCGCTGAACCGGTAGCCGCCCGGTCCCATGACCAGCGTGTTGCACTGGTGGCCGAACGGCGTCAGGAAGTCGCTGGCCGCCCCGATCGCCACGGCCATCAGGAACGGGTCGGGGTTGAGCCCCAGCTTCTGCGCCAGGCTGGCGGCGACCGGCGCCATCATCAGGACCGTGGCGGCGTTGTTGAGGAACGGCGTGATGGCCATGGCCGCAACCAGGATGAGGCCGAGCGCGCCGATGGGCGGAAGCGCATGGGCCGCCACCGACAGCCAGCCCGCGATCAGGTCGGTGGCGCCCGTCGTGCGCACCGCCTCGCTGACCGGAATCAGGGCGCCCAGCAGGATCAGGACCGGCCATTCGACGGTCTCGTAGGCTTCGCGCAGGGACAGCGCCTTGGTCAGCAGAAGGGCGAGCGCCGCGCCGAAGAACGCGATGGCGACGGGTGCGAACTTGAACGCGACCGCCCCCATGGCCACCGCCAGGATCAGGACCGGAAGCCACCGCCGCCGTCCCCGCCCCAGCCCGACATCGCGTTCGGCGAGCGGTAGGATGCCCAGATCCTTCAGCGCATCGGGAAGGATGTCGAAACGCCCCTGCAGGACGACGACATCGCCCGCCTGCAGGCGGACGGACCGCAGTCTCTGCGTGATCCGTTCCCCGCTGCGGCTGATGGCCAGGAGGTTGATCTGGAAGCGGTCGCGCAGGTCCATGTGCGCCGGGGTTTCCCCCACCAGGGGGGAGTCGGCGGTCACCACGCCTTCCACCACGCCGACCGTGTCCGCGTCCTCCGCCGTTCCCGTGTCCTGGCCCGCCAGCTCCAGCCCGCCGCGGGACACCACGCGCTCCAGCGCGTCCGGCTCGCCCTCCAGCAGGAGCACGTCGCCGGCCTGGAGTTTCAGCATGGGCGTCGGCTTGTACCGGCGGAACCGTTCGCGGACGACGGTGGTGACGGCCGCCGGCCCGTCGGCGAGCGCCGCGATGTCGCGGGCGACCGTGCCAACCAGCGGGGACGTGGAGGGGACCCGCGCTTCGGCCGTGTAGTTCTCGATGTTGATCGCCGCGTCGAGGGACGCGCCGGCCCGCCGGTCCTTGGGCAGAAGCCAGTAGGTCAGGGTGATGCACACCAGCCCGACCGCGGAAAGGCCGAGGCCCACCGGCGCGTAGTCGAACATCTGGAAAGGCTGCCCCGTGATCTCCTCGCGCACACGCGCGACGATGATGTTCGGCGATGTGCCCACCAGGGTGATCGACCCGCCCAGCAGCGACCCGAAGGAGAGCGGCATCAGCAACTGCGACGGGGGCGTGCCGAACCGCTTGGCGAGCTGGAGCGCGACGGGCATCAGGATCGCCAGGGCGCCCACGTTCTTGACGAAGGTGGACAGCGCGATGACCGCCAGCACCAGGACGAACACCTGGGCGCGCGTCGAGCGCAGATAGGGGGAAAGCGGCCGGATCGCCTGCCCGGCCACGCCCGATTTCGCCACCGCCGCGCTGACCAGCAAGGCCGCGGCCACGATGACGACGACGTCGTCGCTGAACCCGGAGAAGGCGTCCTTCGCGGGAACGATCCCCGTCGCGACGGACGCGAACAGGGCCAGCAGGGCGACGACGTCGTAACGCAGGCGCCCCCAGACGAAGAGCGCCATCATCGCGGCGACGATTGCGAAGGTGAAACCCTGTTGAAGCGTCATGCGGCCTCTGGGACCGGCGTGGGCAGGCCTGGATCAACGACGGGCGGCGCCGATGGTTGCGTGCAGCCCCGCGGATCTTCGCCGGTCCGGGGCCGGTCACGGGTTCGGAGGTCCGGCGCCCGGCAACCCGCCACCTTCCGCGGCGCGCGTGCGGAGATCGACTTCCCGCAACATGCTGCGCAGGACCTCGTCGCCGATGCGGTTTTCCGCGCGCAGCCTCAGCAGGTTGCGGCGTGCGGCATCGGATCGGCCGCCGGCATCGGCGACGACGTGATCCGCAAGCCGTCGTTCGTGTTCGGCGCCCGCATCGTCGGCCAAGGGCGCGTGCTTCACGAAAAAGCGCAGCGACAGCCCCTGGGCGAGCACCGATCCGGTGATGACCAGGGCGAGCACGACGACGACGAGGTCGCGTTCGGCGAAAGGCGTGCCGTCCGGGAGGTGCGTCGGGATGGAGAGCGCCAGCAACAGCCCCACGACCGAGCGGGTGGAGGCCCAGGCCATCACCCCAGCCGCCGTGGGACGTGTCGCCGTCGGATGCCGGTCGACGGCCGGGGCAATGGAAGGCGCTGCCGTCGTCGCCAGTGCCGCCGCGTATTGGACCGCGAGGACGACGGCCAGCACGAACGCGGACGCCCCGGCAACCTGCCGGACCTGCCACGCCTCAATGCCGGCCAGGGCGTCCGGCAGTTCCCGCCCGGCGAGCAGGAACAGGACCGCGGACACGATCAGGCTGGTTTCCTCCCAGAATGCGACCGCCGTGATGCGGGCTTCGCTCGACGAGCCCGTGGCGCCCGTCCGCGGGCTTATGCGCAGCGTGGAAATCGTCAGCGCGGCCGCCATGATCACGACCACCATGGACATGCCCAGGCCGCGGGCGGCGAGGGCGCCCAGGTAGGGGGTGGCCACCGATACGGCGATCTCGACCGGGGCCGGGTCGATGCGCCTGCGCAGCCAGTCGACGGCCCATCCGATGATGGTTCCGACCACCGCCCCACCCGCGATGTCGTACGCGAAGCCCCCCAGCACGCTCCAAAGCGACGGCGGTCCCTGAACCAGTGCGTCGATTGCCAGCGCAAAACCGGAGATCACCACCACCCGCGATGCCATCTCGCGGGCTTTCAGGGCGTCCGCGATCGCCCGCGGAACGTGCGGCCGGCCCCTCGCCTCGTGGAACAGGCGGGTGTCGAACACCGAGGCGACGATGCCGATGAGCGCCGCGCTGGTCCAGGGAAGGCCCGGCAGCACCAGCCGCGCGGTGACGGCGACCGCGGCGGTGGTTCCCAACGCCAGCAGCGCGCCCGTCAGCACGCCGGTGACGAACGTGAAGCGCAGGAGGTGGACGGACAGCCGGACCGTCGCGGCGTAGATGATGGGCGGAAGGAACAACGCCAGGACGAGTCCGGGGGCGAGACGGGCCGGCGGCAGTCCCGGAACATAGGCCATGGCCACCCCGGCGCCGAGGAGGAGCAGGGAGTCCGGGAGCCGCAGGACACGCGCGACGGCCATCAGCGGTCCGACACCGGCAAGGACAAGGGCAACCAGTTCGACTTCGGTCATGGGCACCTCCGCCACCGATCCACGCAACCAATGTCGCGGCGTGTCCTCCGCTGGATGGGGCGTCCATTCCCGCAAGGTCCCGCACAGGGATCCGAGAGGTAACCCCGCTGGCCGTGCCTACCCGGAGGGTCATGGGCGGATGGGCATGCTCGTACGCGCAGTCGAAACCGGGGGCGGGGAAATGCGATTCTTATCGTTCGTGATGCCCAGGTCGAAGGCACTTCGACCGTACCCGACCGATGGAAACGACATAGATGGCAGAGCAGGAGGACACCCGCCGGGATCGGGCGCCGGAGGCGGAGCACTCTCCAAGTGCCGGCCCACATGCCGGCACGACGGATTCGGACGGGGAGGAGAGGCTGGACAAGACGAAGACCCCCGGCGAGGGCGTCCTCAAGGGCTCCACGCCGGGTGGGCTGTCTGCCGACGAGTTGCGCCGTCGCGCCAAGAATACGGAAGGCGACGTGGAGCCGGGTACGGGCTGAGGCATGGCCGGCAGTGGCCAGCGCCCTTCGGTATGGGCGAGGAAACGGGAAACAGGTTTATGGATCAGCACACACAGTTCCGGAATGCGGAGGCAATTCCGACAATCGCAGAGCGCAGGGACGGCAACGGCCGTGCATCCGCGGCGGAACGGGACTGCGGCGTCGACCTCAATGCGGCGGACCTCGACGAACTCATGGGCTTGCCCGGCATCGGGCGGGCGGAGGCCGAGGACATTCTGCGGTACCGCGCCGTCCGGGGCGCTTTCCGCAGTGTGGACGAGCTGCGCTACGTCGGCGGCCTCAGTGCCGAAAGCCTTCGTCTCGCCGCACAGCGCCTGCGCGTGGCCGTACAGGACCTTTAGGGGAGGTCCCTTTCCGGGTCGGGTGGCCCCATATCGCGGTGGACAAGGCCGTTTCGGCAGTCGGTTCCTGGACGGTCGCGAGCGCGTGTTCCTGCACTTCAAGTCGATGGAAAGCGGCTCCAGGGCCATTGTGAGCTCAGGCCGTGCCGGAGGCCATCCTGCCTCGTACATCGTTGGGTGTGCCGGCCGCGAGCGGGGGTGACCCTATCGGCTGCGGGGGGCCGCCGATGAGGCCGCCCCCCCCCGCGACTGGACCGCCTTCATCGTCTTCCGGGTTGGCTTGATGGTCGCGTCCGTTCCGTGGTGTTTCGCCTGCGCCGGAGCCATCGCCTGGACGCGCCGGTTCGTCAGCCCGCTGGCATGGATGCTCGTCAACCTGGGGGGTGGCGCCGGGTTGGCTTTCTTTGCGGTCATGATTGTCTGGCGGATCCTTTCGAACTGGATGGCTTGAGGCCCGATGCCCCCGGGAGTGGATCGCCAGCGCGCTTTTCCGGGGGCTCGGCTGTTGCCCGTTGCATGCCCGACATCAACACCCCCCCGGAACCGTCCCCCTCCGCTCCGGACATCGTTCTCGTGCTCGGCGGTGGGAACGCGCTTGGCGCCTATCTGGCCGGCGCCTGCGAGCAACTGTACGAGCACGGCATCGAGCCGCGGCGCATCGTCGGCGTCTCCATGGGTGCCGTCACGGGCGCCATTCTCGCGGGCAATCCGCCCGGCACCCGGTTGGACCGGTTGCGGGCCTTCTGGGCGGAGGCCGCCCAGGCCGACCCCCCCTTGGGGCGCTCGGACAGCGGTTGGGCTCGCAAGATGCGCAACGCCGCGCATCTGGCACTCGCCTCGACATTCGGGCGTCCGCCCATTTTCCGGCCCCGGGTCCCCGGCGTGTGGGCGCAATTGCCCTGGATGGCCGAGGACATCGCCGTTTTCGACCTCGGGCCGCTGACGGAGGCCCTTGGGCGGTTCGTCGATTTCGAGCTATTGAACCGCGGGCCGGTCCGCCTGTCCGTCGGCACGCTGGATCTGGAGACGGGTGACGAGGTGTTTTTCGATACCCACACCGCCCCGATCCGTGCCGAGCACATCCTGGCCAGTGCGGCCCAGTTGTCGGTGTTCCCGCCGGTGGAGATCAATGGCCGTCTTCTGGGCGATCCCGCGTACACCAACAACCTGCCCATCGACCGGGCATTGGCCAACCCGCCGCGGCGCGACACCGTCTGCTTCGCGGTGGATCCCTTCAGCCTGGATGGTGCGCGGCCGCGGACGCTGGACCAAGCGCTCGGCCGCGCCCACGAACTGATGTTCGCCGGCGCCGCCCGCCGCAACATCGAAGCCCTGCGGCGGGAATACGCACTGCATGAAAAGCTGGAGCCGGGCGGCGCGTCGGTCACCCTGGTCCACTTGGGCTACCGGCCCCCGGCGCATGAGCTTGCGGCGCGGATGTTCGAATTCTCCGAACGCTCCATCCGCGACCGGTGGGACGCCGGCCGGCGCGACATGGCGGACGCGCTCGCCCGCCTGCACCGGCATACGCCGACCGGCCGCTTCACGTATCTACCGGCGGTCGAGCGCACCACACCGGAGGGCACGGCCGGGGATGGGGCCGGGGATGGGGCCGGGGGTGGGGCCGCACGTGGCCAAGGCGAGCCGGCGGCGCGGCCAACGATGGCGGTCGGTGTCTGGCCCCTTCCGGCCGGCGACATCTGATCCGAAGGCTCCGGCCGGGTACCGACCGTCCGGCACCTGGACCTTAGGTCTTAGGTGCCCCGGTCGGGTGCCGGACCTGGGCGCGGTCGCCGGGGGGCGGTCGCACCGGGGCCGCGGCGGCCACCGCCGGACGGGCCGCCGAATGGGCCGTCGGCGGGCTTGCCGCCCCGCGGTCCTCCGCCGCCACGCGGCGCCCCACCGGTCCGCGGCGGTCCGCCGCGCACGGGTTCGATCCGCAGCTCGCCGTCGTCGGCGTGGCGGCTGTCATCCCCGGACGGCTTCCGCTTGGCGGCGGCGGCGAACCGCGCCGCCGCCGCGGCGGCCACCTCGAATTCGGTCTCGCGGTCGAACACGCGGATGCGGCCGATCTCCCTACGGGTGACGTGCCCACGGCGGCACAAGAACGGCAGCAGCCAACGCGGATCCGCATTGCCCGCGCGGCCGACGTTGATCCGGAAGCGGACATAGTCCCCATCGGCCCCGCCGTCCCGCGGGCGCTCGGACGTGTCGCGCCCGTCCCCGCCGTCGGCACCGGCCGACAGCTCCTCGGCGGCCGGAAGCGGGGCACGCAGTGCACGGACCAGCGCGGCCGCGATCTGCTCGGGACCGCGTTCGGCCAGCAGGGCGCGGACGACGGCCTGATCCTCTTCCGACACCTCCTCCGCGGCAAGCGATGCGGCCTCGCGCCACAACCGGTCGCGGTCGCTGGCCCGCACCTCGTCGGCCGAAGGGGGGGCCGACCATGCGACCCGCACGCCGGCGTCCTTGATGAGGCGCTCGGCGGCCCGGCGGCGCGTGTGTGGCACCAGCAGGACGCAGGTGCCCTTGCGGCCCGCCCGGCCGGTGCGCCCGCTCCGGTGCAGCAGCGTCGCCGGGTCGCGCGGCAGGTCCGCGTGCACCACCAGGCCCAGATCGGGCAGGTCGATGCCGCGGGCCGCCACGTCGGTGGCCACGCAGACCCGTGCCCGACCGTCGCGCAGCGCCTGCAACGCGCGGGTCCGTTCCGCCTGGCCGAGTTCACCCGACAGCGCCACGGCCGCGAAGCCCCGCTCCTGCAGGTTGCCCTGCAGGCGCGCCACCGCCTCGCGGGTGGCGCAGAACACCATGGCGCCGCGGGCTTCGAACAAGCGCAGCACGTTCACCAGGGCGCGCTCCACCTCCAACGGTGCCACGCGCATGGCGCGGTACTCGATGTCGCCGTGCGGCTCGCCCCCCGAGCTCGCTTCGATCCGCAACGCGTCGCGCTGGTAACGCTTCGCCAAGGCCGCGATGCCCCGCGGCACGGTGGCGGAGAACAGCAGGGTGCGGCGCTCCGGCGGCGTCTCGTCGAGGATGGCTTCCAGATCCTCGCGGAAGCCCAGGTCCAACATCTCGTCGGCTTCGTCGAGCACCACAACCCGAAGCGAGGTGGCGTCCAGGCTTCCCCGCTCCAAATGGTCGCGCAACCGTCCCGGCGTCCCGACCACGATGTCGGCACCCTGCTCCAGGGCGCGGCGTTCCCGGCGCATGTCCATGCCGCCGACGCAGGTGGAGATCCGGAATCCCAGGCGCGCGTACAGCCACCCCAGCTCGCCCCCGACCTGCAGCGCCAGTTCCCGCGTCGGCGCGATCACCAGCATGCGGGGGGCGTGGGGCCCATCGCCGCGCGCGTCCGGTTCGATCAGTTCCGGTGCCGCGGCCAAACCGTAGGCGACGGTCTTGCCGGAGCCGGTCTGGGCCGAGACCAGCAGGTCGCGCCCGGATGCCTCCGGCTGCAGCACGGCGGCCTGGACCGAGGTCGGTTCGGCATAGCCGCGGGCGGACAGGGCTTCAAACAGGGCGGGATGAAGGGAGGGAAACGGCATGGCGGGCAGGTGGGATCCAGATAAGGCAGGCGGAGGACTTCGTTCCACGCTTCAGGACCGGTCAAAGACCGGATGCGTGGATTGTGGTGCTTCTCCGCTCGGGGCAGTGGAACGTTCAACAGAGCACCGTCGCCCCGGTTACGGGGCCGGCGAAAAGTCCGGGGCAGGTGTCGGTGCGGAACCGACGGAACTCTGCCTGTCGCGACGAGCAGACTCTGTAACAAACCATGTATGCGAAATGGCGGCCTGTGAACAGCGGATTCGTTCTCACGACCGAACTCGCCCTCCTTTCCGCTCCGCCCGCGCACCCGGGGCCGCGATCGCCTAGCCCGTCGGCGTACGCTGCCTGCCCGGGTCTGTCGTGCATCTCCCGGCCCTGTGCAAAGTGTTACGTCCGAACCGGATAGTTCCCCATGGACGCGAATGGTCCACCGCTCCTGGCGGCGCGGTGGGCGGAGGAAGGCGGGATCCGGCGGGCAAAGCAACGGGAGGGCCATGTGATGCCGGTGCGTCTGAACGGAACCGTGGTCGTGATCACCGGGGCGTCCAGCGGGATCGGGCGCGCGGCCGCCCACGCCTTTGCCCGGCGTGGCGCACGACTGGTCCTGGCGGCGCGCCGTGCGGACCAGCTCGACGAGGCCGTGCGGGAGTGCGAACGGTTCGGCGCGCAGGCGATGGCCGTTCCCACCGACGTGACCGATCCGGATGCCGTGGAGCGGCTGGCCGAAGCGGCCGAACGCCGTTTCGGGCGCATCGACGTCTGGGTCAACAATGCGGGGGTCACGGCACTCGGCCGCTTCGACCGGTTGCCGGCGGACGTCTTCCGCCAAGTGATCGAGATCAACCTGTTCGGCTATGTCCACGGCGCGAGGGCCGCTTTGCCCCGGTTCCGTGCGCAGGGCTCGGGTGTGCTCATCAACAACGCCTCGATGAACGCGTACGTGGCGGCGCCCTATGCCAGCGCCTATGTGGCCAGCAAGTTCGCCGTCCGCGCCCTGTCGGACTGCCTGCGTGCGGAGTGGCTGGACGAACCGGGAGTCCACATCTGCACGGTGCTGCCGGCGAGCATCGACACGCCGCTGTTCCAGCACGCGGCCAACTACGATGGGCGTCCGGTCCGGGCCATGCCCCCCGTCTACGCCGCGGAACAGGTTGCCGACACCATCGTCGCGCTGGCCGAGCGGCCGCGGCGGGAGGTGTTCGTGGGCAACAGCGGGCGCATGCTGGCCCTGCAACGCATGCTGGCACCCGGCTTGGCCGAACGGATGATGGCCCGCCTGGTGGACCGGC
>DASQNC010000011.1 GCA_035645145.1 Azospirillaceae bacterium
TCCTACCTCTTTGCCGGCCCCACTGGCGTCGGCAAGACGGAGGTCGCCCGCCAGCTCGCCACGTCCCTGGGGGTCGAGCTCCTGCGCTTCGATATGTCGGAGTACATGGAGCGGCACACCGTGAGCCGCCTGATCGGCGCGCCTCCCGGTTATGTGGGCTTCGACCAGGGCGGCCTCCTGACCGACGGCATCGACCAGCACCCCCATTGCGTGCTCCTGCTCGACGAGATCGAGAAGGCGCACCCGGATCTGTTCAACATCCTGCTCCAGGTCATGGACCACGGGAAGCTGACGGACCACAACGGCAAGCAGGTCGATTTCCGCAACGTGATCATCATCATGACCACGAATGCGGGCGCCGCCGACATGGCCCGGCCGGCCTACGGCTTCACCCGCACCAAGCGGGAGGGCGACGACACGGAGGCGATCAACCGGCTGTTCACGCCGGAATTCCGCAACCGTCTCGATGCGGTCATCTCGTTCGGCCACCTGCCGAAGGAGGTGGTGCAGAAGGTCGTCGACAAGTTCGTCATGCAGCTCGATGCCCAGCTCGCCGAGCGCAACGTCTCGATCGAGCTCACGGACGAGGCCCGCGACTGGCTGGTGGAGCACGGCTATGACGAGGCCATGGGCGCCCGCCCGATGGGCCGCCTGATCCAGTCGACCATCAAGACGCCCCTGGCGGACGAGGTTCTCTTCGGCCAGCTCAAGGATGGCGGCGCGGTGAAGGTCGTCGTCAAGACGGACGAGATCGGCCTGCAGAGCCTCGGCTTCGAATACGTCCAGGGTCCGGTGAAGCCGAAGCCCGAGAAGGTCGTGACGAATGCCGGGAAGAAAAAGCCCAAGGCCAAGTCGGCCTCCGCGAAGGCCAAAAAGTCGGTGAAGCCGAAAGGATCCGATGGTAATGGAGGCGGCGGCGTCCGCACCGTTCCGAAAGTTCCGCTGGTTAGAGCATGACGACTGAAATCCACGAGGGGCCGCTTCAGGCCTCCCGCACCCTGGAAGCCCCGGCGAAGCTGTCCTGGCGCGAGAAGCGCTACCAGCGGCGCCGGCGGCGCATCTGGCTCGAGGAGGTTCTCGGCTGGATCCTGGTGCCGGTGATCCTGCTCGGCTGCTACTGGTTCCTGGAGGTCGGCCTGAACGCCCTCGGCACCTCGCCGGCGGCGATCATGGAAGGCATCGAGGCAATCCTCGCAAGCCTCTGACAGAGCTTCAGCCGGGCTCACAAAGACGAAGCCGTGCCGGACAGACCTCCGGCACGGCTTTTTCATGGGATCGTCAGGCGAGGGGAGCGTCGACGGTGCAGACGATTCCCCCGGGGGCAAACTCAATGGTCGCCTTCCCGTTGAGATCCTGAGCGAGGCTGCGCTCGATCAGGCGCGTGCCGAAGCCGCGGCGGCGGGGAGCCTCGACCTCCGGGCCGCCGGTTTCGGACCAGGTGAGATGCAGGCGTCTTTCGGGGCGCTCCGGGATCGTCCATGCGATCCGCACCTCGCCCCTGTCGTTGAGCAGGGCGCCGTACTTTACGGCATTGGTCGCCAATTCCTGCAAGGCCATGGCAATGGCAAGCGCCATCCGGGGCGACAGGCGCACGTCGGGCCCCACGATGTGGATGCGCCGCTCGCGTTCATGCCGGAAGGGGGCCATGGCCTCCCGCACGATCTCCAGCAGGCCTGCGCCCTCCCAGTTCTCCCGGGTGAGCACGTCATGGGCGCGCGACAGGGCCAGCAGGCGGGCCTCCATGGCCGAGCGGGCCTCCTCCATCGTTCCCGCATTGCGCAGGGTCCGGGAGGCGATGGACTGGACGGTAGCCAGGGTGTTCTTCACCCGGTGGTTCAGCTCATGGATCAGGAGCTGTTGGTGCTCCTCCCAGCGCTTGCGCTCGGTGATGTCCATCACCACGCCGCGGGAGCGCAGGATGCGGCCGCTCTCGTCGCGCAGATACTCGCCGCGCCCGTTCACCCATCGGATCGTGCCGTTCGGCATGAGCAGGCGGAGGGTCCATTCGAAGTTGCGGAGGCCGACATCCTCCTGGTCCCGGTCCCGCCTGTTGACGATCTGCGCGATGTCATCCGGATGGTAGCGGTTGCGGATATCCGCGAGGGTGAGCACGTGATCGGGCGGATAGCCGTAGAGCGCGCTCAGCCGCGGGGATGGGTTCATCCGTCCCGTGAGATGGTCGAAATCGAAAATGGCGAGCGAGCCGGCTTCCAACGCCGCCATCAGCTCGGCCTCCCTTTCAAGCAGTGCCTCCTCGACCTGCTTGCGGTCGGTGATGTCGAGAACGACGCCGATGGTCCGCGTCGGCATGCCATCGGGGCTCAGCATCATCTCGGCGCGGATCAGGAACCAACGCAGGTCTCCATCCACCCTGTAGAATCGGTACTCGGCCTCGAAGAAGCGCTCGCCTTTCTGGAGGGCTCCCACGGCAGCGGCCGTCAACCGGTCCCGGTCTCCCGGATAGTAGCGCTGCCGGACGTCGTCCAGGTTCACCTCGGCGTCCGGCGGGTAGCCGAGAAGCCGGTTGAGCTCCTGGCTTGCCGTGATGCGATCCGAAGCGGTGTCATGCTCCCAGACCGCCATGCGCCCGGCATCGAGAGCCAGCCGCAGGCGCCCCTCGCTCTCGCGCAGGGCCGTCTCTGCCCGGGCCCGCTCCACGGCGTCCCAGGTCCGCTCGGCCACATCCTCGATCAGCTTGACCTCGCTCTCGTTCCAGAGGCGCGGCGTCCGGTTGTGCACGTAGAGAGCCGCCACCATACGGCCTTGCTTGATCAGACTCACCGTCACGGCGGCGGAAAATTCCAGGGCGGCGAAGGCGGCTAGATGCTCGGGGGAGTTGGTGCGCGGATCCGCTGCGGCGTCATGAACGACCAGGGTTTCGCCCCTTCTCAGAGCTCCATGGATATAGGGGCCGAAGGCAGCGAGGTCGTGGGTGCCCGTCTGGTGCGCGACCGTGCCATCGGTCCAGTTGCGCGCGGTGGTGAAATAGCGCTCAGTCTCCTCGACCTCGCCATAGCCGACGCGACTGGTCTTGAGATGCTCCCCCAGCATGGATTGGGCCGTGGTGATCACCTCGATGGGCTCGGTAAGGCCTCGCAGCCGGTCGCTCAGGCGCACAAGGAAGTCGAGGCGCTGCTCGCTCATCACCTTCGCGGTCGTCTCGTGAACGACGCAGAGCACCCCGGCGGCGGTGCCGCTCTCGTCGAAGACCGGGCTGTAGGAGAAGGTCCACCAGGTCTGCTCAGGGTAACCCTTCCTCTCAAGAACCAGCGGCAGGTCCTCGAAGTAGCTCGCTTTCCCGGCCAATGCCTGCTGCGCGATGGGGCCGACCACGTCCCAGGTTTCCGGCCAGACCTCCTTGAACGGCCGTCCCAAGGCGTCGGGCTTCGTCCCGAGCACGGGCAGATAGGCGTCGTTGTAGAAGCTCGTCAGCTCCGGCCCCCAGGTCAGGTAGGTGGGGAACTTGGAGTGGATGATCATGCTGACGGCAGTCCGCAGGGAGTGCGGCCAGGTCTCGATGGCGCCTACCGGCGTCGCCGCCCAGTCGTGCAGGCGGATGCGCTCTCCCATGACGCCGCCGTCGGCCAGGAAGTCGGGCTGGGGCCTGAACCGGTGCTGCATCAAGCTCTCGCCTCGGGCGGACATGTCGGGAGGAAGTTCATGGACGTCGAAGAGTACGACAGGAAGATCTTTGTTCCATAGTCGACATATGAACTACTGTCCTGCTTTTTCTAGGACCTCGCTTGAGGCCTGCTGACGCGGGCGCCTGCGCCCCCTGGCCCCCTCGAAGGTTTGACTTGCCGGCCCGGGAGTCTACCCTTCCCCATAGGGAATCCGGCAGGCGAGGGCGCCATGACGAAGCTGATCGGCCTATCGGGAAGCCTGCGACAGGGCTCCTACAACTCCGCGCTGCTGCGCAGCGCCGCGGGACTGATGCCGGACGGTGCCGAGCTTGCCGTCGAGACGATCCGCGGGATCCCGCTCTACGATGCGGACCTGGAGGCTGCGGAGGGAATCCCCGCGCCTGTGACGGCCCTGAAGGAAGCCATCGCGGGAGCGGACGGCCTCGTCCTGGCGACGCCGGAATACAACAGTTCGATCCCCGGCGTGTTCAAGAACGCCATCGACTGGCTCTCCCGTCCGAACGCCGACATCAAGCGCGTCTTCGGCGGCAAGCCGGTGGCGCTGATCGGCGCGTCGCAGGGCGGCTTCGGCACCATCCTGTCGCAGAACGCGTGGCTCCCCGTGATCCGGTATTTAGGGGCCGATCTCTGGAATGGCGGGCGCCTGATGGTGTCCAGGGCTCAGACGGTGTTCAACCAGGACGGCACGTTGGCCGATCAAAAGATCGAGGAACAACTGCGGAACTACTTTCAAGGCTTCGTCGCCTTTGCCCGTGCCTCACGGCACGGGGCAGCGCCATCCTGAGATCATCCCTCGTCGCGATGTCGGAACGGCGTGGCTTCCGCCAGTTCCTCAGCGGCCTCGGCCACGTAGAGCCGCTCCTGATCGAGGTAGGCCTGCACCGCCCGGCGCAGCGAAGCATCGGCGATGTCGTGGGCGGATGACGTGATCACCGGCCTATAGCCGCGCGCCAGCTTGTGCTCGCCCTGCGCGCCGGCCTCCACCCGGTCGAGCCGGTGCGCAATGGCGAACTCGATGGCCTGGTAGTAGCAGACCTCGAAATGCAGGAAGGGGTGGTCCTCGATGCAGCCCCAGTTGCGGCCGTAGAGCCGCCTGTCGCCGATGAGGTTGATGGCGCCTGCGATGTAGCGCCCCTCGCGCCTGGCCATCACGAGCAGCACCCGGTCCGCCATGCGCTCGCCCAGGAGCGAGAAGAAGCGCCGGTTGAGATAGGGCCGCCCCCACTTGCGTGAGCCCGTGTCCATGTAGAAGGCGAAGAAGGCGTCCCAGTGCGCCTCCGTGATGTCCCTGCCGGTCACCCATTCGATGGTGATGCCAGGGCTAAGTGCATCGCGCCGCTCGCGCCGGATCGCCTTGCGCTTGCGGGAGGCGAGGGCCGCCAGGAAATCCTCGAAGCTGCCGTAGCCCTCGTTGAACCAGTGGAACTGCTGGTCGTCACGCCTGAGGAAGCTCTGCCCCGTGAAGGCGTCGAGATCGTTCTGCTGCAGGAAGGTGGCGTGGATCGATGAGGCGCCGGTCTGGTCCCTGAGCGCCCGCAGGCCCGCGATCAGGATGGAGCGAACCTCCCCGGCCTGGGGCGTGTCCGGCACCAGGAGGCGGGGGCCCGTGACCGGGGTGAACGGCACGGCGACCTGAAGCTTCGGGTAATAGCGGCCGCCGGCGCGCGTGTAGGCGTCGGCCCAGGAATGGTCGAAGACGTACTCGCCCTGGGAGTGGGACTTCACGTAGCAGGGGGCAACGCCGAGCACCTGCCCGGCCTCGTCCTCGACCACGAGGTGCACCGGGGCCCAGCCCGCCCTGGCGCCGACGCAGCCGGAATCCTCCAGCGCCGAGAGAAAGGCGTGGGAGACGAAGGGATTGAACGGATCGTCGTCGCCCGATCCTGCTCCCAGGGCACAGGCATCCCACGCGGCAGCCGGGACCCCCTTCAAGCCTTGGGCGATTTTGACCTGGAACGTCACTGGGTGGAAGGATCCCGCCGTTGAAGCCTAGAGCTAAGCACGCGGCGGGACCGTTGCAACCATCAGGGAATGAAGCCCTCGAAGACCATCTGATCGGCATGCGCCTCGGCCCGGGCGCGATCCTCGGGATTGCGCACGGTCCAGGTCATGACCGGCAGGTTGCCGAGCAGCCTGCTGAGATGGGTGGAGGCGCAGGGAATGTCCTTCACGCGCCAGGACAGGAAGTGCGGCTGCATCTCGGCGAAATGCAGCAGGTTCGCCATCCGGTGCTTCTGCTCCGGGGTCAGGAAGCTGTCGGCCTTCGAGGCGTATTCCAGCTCGCCGATGAAGCCGCGGGTGATCCCCGGCGCATGCTCACGCAGATAGGCCACGATATCGGGATCGAAGGATTTGATGACGAAGGGTCCGCTGTAATCCTTCAGGATCTCCAGGGCCCGCTTCGTGAGCCGCATGTCCCCGTTGAACTTGCTCTTGATTTCGACGATCAGCGGCGTGCGCCCGGCGATCGCGCCGAGATAGTCCTTGAACGACGGGATCCGGTCGCCGCCTTTAGCGCCGGCGATGCCGATCCGGGTCAGGTCGGAGAGCCTGCGCTCGGCGACGAGGCCGGTCTCGCCCGTCAGCCGATCGAGCTCGAAATCGTGGAAGACGACGGCTTCCTCGTCGCCGGTCAGCTGCAGGTCGAGTTCGATGGGAAAGCCGCGCGCGACGGCGGCTTCCGCGGCCGAGAGCGTGTTCTCGATGACGCCTTCGGCTTTGTTGTGGAGGCCGCGATGGGCGATGGGCTTCGCGACAAGCCAGCCTGGAGTGCTCATTGGACTTCGAACATCCCTTCGACCTCGACGCAGGCATCGAGCGGCAGCTCGGCGACGCCGACGGTGGAGCGGGCATGGCGGCCCGCATCGCCCAGCACCTCGACCATCAGGTCGGAGGCGCCGTTCATGACCGGAGCGAGGGCCGCGAAGGTCGGCACCGCATTGATGAAGCCGCCGAGGCGCACGCAGCGCACGACCTTGTCCAGGTCGCCGACGGCTGCCTTCAGCTGGGCGAGCAGGTTGATGGCGCAGAGCCGCGCGGCCTGCTGGGCGACCTCCGGGGAGACCTCCGCGCCGACCTTGCCCTTGTGGGCGTCGGCCATCTTGCCGTCGAGGCCGAGGCAGAGCTGGCCGGAAATGACGACGAGGTTGCCGGTGCGGACGAACGGCACATAGTTCGCGACCGGTGCGGCCGGGGTCGGAAGCGTGATCCCCAGTTCCTGAAGTTTCTTGTCGACTGCGCTCATGGAGGCCTCGGTGTGTGACATCATCCGGACGGAGTAGTGGCGGATGAGCCGGAAGGACGCAAGCGGGAACATTGCCCTGTCCTCAAGACGGACCTATCTTGGCTGGCGTCGGATCGGGAGAAGATATGCGTTTGTTCGTCGTGGCCTCCGGCCTGTCCATGTCCCTGCTGGCGCCGGCATTCGCCGAGACGGCGAAGTCCCCGGTTCAACTGGCTCCGCACAGGGCCGTCTATGATCTCTCGCTCCTGCGTGCGGGCGGCTCGAACGGGGTCGAGAACGCCAGGGGACGCATCGCCATGGAATTCGGCGGCGATGCCTGCGAGGGCTACACGCTCAAGTACCGTCAGGTCACGATCCTCAACAGCACCGAGTCAGGCTCCAACACCGTCGACGTGCAGACGGCAACCTACGAGGCCGGCGACGGCCGCGCCATGCACTTCAAATCGACGTCGCTCCGGCAAGGCCGCATCAAGGACGAGGAGGTCGACGGGGATGCGCGGCTGACCCCCCATGGCAGCCTGAACGTGGAGCTGAAGCAGCCCAGGCGAAAAGCCTTCGAGGCGCCCGGCGAGACGGTCTTTCCCACCGAGCACCTCAAGCGTCTGATCGAGGCGGGCCGCCGGGGCGAGAGAATCCTGTCCGTGCGCGTCTATGACGGGTCCAACAAGGGCGAGAAGGTCTACGACACCCTGGGCCTCATCGGCCGCCGGATCGAGCCCGGCGCCTCCCTGGCTTCCGTCGAGGAGGCGGCCCGCAAGGACAACCTCGCCAGCCTGGCCCGTTGGCCGGTGACGATCAGCTACTTCGAGGACGGCAAGGCCGACCGGATGCCGGTCTACACCATCTCCTTCGAATTGTTCGAAAACGGCATCAGCCGCGACCTGAAGCTCGATTACGGCGACTTCGCCCTCAAGGGCGAGCTGAAGAGCCTCGACATCCAGAAGCCGAGCGACTGCCAGCGCTAGCGCATCGTGCGGCCCTCCGGGTCAGCGCCCGGCGATGCTCTAGGGCTTGCGCAGCATGATGCCCTTCTGCAGGGCGCCGGCGCCGAACTTGTCGCGAATCTTGTCGATGGCAGCCTCCATGTGGGCCTGCTTCACCACCGACTGGTCCGCGAGATCTCCCTTGTCCGCATCGGCCCCGTCGCAGAGATCGGCCGCTCCGATCCCGATGAGGCGGTAGGCGGTGCCGTCGCAGGAGGACTTCAGGAGCTGCCGGGCCGGGTCGAAGAGGCGCGCCGCGAGCTGCGTCGGGGCCAGGCCCGAGCGGGTGCGCGTCAGAAGGCGGAAATCCTTGTCCTTCAGCTTCAGGGTCACGCTGCGTCCCGCAAGCCCTGCAGCCTTGAGGCGCCGCGAGACCTTTTCCGAGAGCCGCCAGAGGATCGGCTCCAGATCCTCGAACGAGCGCAGATCCGTCTCGAAGGTGGTTTCCGCCGAGATGCTCTTCGTCTCCCGCTCCGGGGTCACGGACCTGCGGTCCTCGCCCCAGGCGAGCCGGGACAGCCGCTGCGCATCGCGGCCCAGAGCCTCGAACAGGGTCTTCAGGTTCACGTCGCGCAGATGCGCGATCCGGGTCACGCCCACTTTGGCGAGCCGGGCCTGGGCCGAAGACCCGATGCCGGGGATGATCCCGACAGGCTTGTCCGCCAGGAAATCCGCGGCCTCCTCCCGCCCGATGATGGAAAAGCCCCGCGGCTTGTGCAGGTCCGAGGCGATCTTGGCGAGGAACTTGTTGTACGAGAGCCCGACGGAGATCGTGATCCCGATCTCGTCCTCCACCTTGCGGGCGAAGCGCGCGAGGGTCAGGGCCGGGCTGCCGTGGTGGAGCCGCTCCGTGCCGGTCAGGTCGAGAAAGGCCTCGTCGATGGAGACGGGCTCTACCAGGGGCGTCAGCTCCAGCATCAGGCGGCGCACCTCGCGCCCGGCCTTGCTGTACTTCTCCCCGTTCGGCTTGATCACCGTGGCGTGCGGGCAAAGCTTCAGGGCCTGGAACATGGGCATGGCGGAGCGCACCCCATAGGTGCGGGCCACGTAGCAGGCGGTCGAGACCACGCCGCGCTTGCCGCCGCCGATGATGACCGGCTTGTCGGCAAGGCTCGGATCGTCCCGCTTTTCCACCGCCGCGAAGAAGGCGTCGCAATCCACATGGGCAATGGAGAGGGTGTCGCGCTCCTTGTGCCGCAGCAGGCGAGGGGACCCGCAGGCCGTGCACCGTGCCGCCAGGGGGCTGGCGGAGAGCGTCAGGCAGTCACGGCAGAAGGGCACGTCGCTCATGGCAGGGTGAGGCTATTCGAACTCGGAGGGCGAGAGGGTCCAGTGAGCCTGCATGATGTGCTCCGGCTTCATGTCCAGCTCCTTGGCGAGGGCGAGGAGCAGCGGCTCGTCGGAGACCACGTAATCCAGGATGCCCGCGAAGAAACCCGGGGAGGAGGCGGCGGACCGTATGGTGTCTGGGCCCAGGCCCGACACAGCCAGGAAGCGGCCGAGGCGCTCCTCGTCGCTCGTGATGAAGGAGAATGCCCCAACTGCGACATTTTCGGCCTGTTCGCGCGTAACTCTTTTTAAGGGAGTGTTCATGCTGTCAATTTGCATTTCATCAATAGGTTTGGACCTAACTACATCATCAGACGAAATATAGGGCCGGTGAAGTGCGTTTCGGGCCCCGGGATCGCTCCAATGAAGAAGACAGTGCTCATTGTTGAGGACAACGAACTCAACATGAAGCTCTTCAACGACCTCCTCGAGGCCCACGGCTACGCAACCCTCAAGACCAGCCACGGCATCGAGGCCATGGAACTGGCCCGGGCGCACAAGCCGGACCTGATCCTCATGGACATCCAGCTGCCGGAGGTTTCCGGGCTCGAGGTGACCCGGTGGCTCAAGGCGGACGAAGAGCTCAAATCGATCCCGGTCATCGCGATCACCGCTTTTGCCATGAAGGGCGACGAGGAGCGGATCCGGGAAGGCGGCTGCGAGGCCTACATGTCCAAGCCGATTTCGGTCTCCAAGTTCATCGCTACCGTGAAGACCTACCTGGAGGCGGACGGCAGGCCAGCCTGACCCGGCCGAAACGACGGCGGGGGTGAATCCGAAGCTTCAGCAAGCGGATTCATCCCATTGGGAAGACTTGGCTTTAAATTTTTTGGGAAAATGCCGCTTTTTTGCCACATGAGCGCTTGCATCGCCTCATGTTTCCTATACGTTCAGCCAAAGTTTCCGCCACGAGCGGAAGAAATGCCCTACGGGTGCTCAGGTCCGCCGCATCTCCTGGGTCTTCGTGGGCTCGGCCAGTCCGGAGGCAGATCGTTGCCTCCTCAACGCTGCCTCCGGCTGGCCATCAACTTCGTTCCAACAAGGCGCCGAAAGGCGCCTTTTGTTTTGCTCGCTGCTCCCCGACCCCTCCGGAAGCCTTGGCGAGGTCCGCGAATCGCTCCTGCTCCATTTTTAAGCCAAGCTTGGCCGTAAGAAAATATCCCCTTGAGAAATGCCGGGCGGGAGGCGGGATGTGTGGTGCGATTTCGGTCCTGCCCTGCTAGCCTTCCGCAAGGCCTTCCAATCGGGATGAGGGACATGGACCGTCGCACACCGCCGCTGCCTCCGAAGACCGCGCTGACCCGCTTTTCCGTCGCTCCCCTGTCGGCCATGACCCGCAGGCTGGCCGATGTCGCCTCAGGCCGCGCCCCGGCCGATCTCGTCGTCACCGGCGCCCGGGTGCTCTCCACCTACAGCGAGCGCATCGCGCCCGAGCGGGAGGTCTGGATCTCGGGCGGACGCATCGCCGCCGTGAAGCCGGCGGGCTCCTACAGGCAGGTCAACGGAGCGCCGGGCCGGGTCTATGACGCCAAGGGCGGCATCGTTGCGCCGGGCCTCGTCGATCCGCACATCCATATCGAGAGCAGCATGGTCACGGCCTGTGCCTATGCGGAGGCGGCGCTGCTCAACGGCACGACCACGATCTTCTGCGACAGCCACGAGATCGGCAACGTGATGGATGCCGCCGGCATCGAGATGATGCTGGAGGATGCCCGGCACGCGCCTCTCTCGATCTTCCTCACGGTGCCGAGCACAGTGCCGGCGACCACGCCCGATCTTGAGACGGCCGGCGGCGACCTGACGCCCGAAAAGATCGCCGCGCTCTTCGACCGCTGGCCGGAAGCGGCGGCCTTGGGCGAGAAGATGGATTTCGTGCCCGTGACCATGGGCGACGAGCGCAGCCACGCGATCCTCGCGGCGGCCCTGGAGCGGGGCAAGCCGGTCTCGGGCCATATCTATGGCCGCGAGTTCGTGGCGGCCTATGCGGCGAGCGGCGTCACGGACACCCACGAGGCCATCGACCGGGACATCGCCGACGACCTGCTCGATGCCGGCGTGTGGATCTTCCTGCGCGGCGGACCGCCTACGACCCCGTGGCACTCCCTGCCCGAGGCGATCAAGACCATCACGGAGTTCGGCTCCTCGCACAAGCGCATCTGCGTCTGCACCGACGATCGCGATGCGGACGACCTGATGATGTTCGGCATGGACTGGGTCACCCGCGAGGCGCGCCGCGCCGGGATGAGCCGCGAGCAGGCCTGGAGCATGGGCTCGCTGCATCCTGCCACGCGCTTCGGCATGGACGGTGAGATCGGCGGCCTCGGCGGCGGGCGCCGCGCCGATCTCGTGCTGCTGAACGACGACCTCGAGGTGCAGAATACCTGGTATGGCGGCGAACTCGTGGTCGAGGCGAAAAAGATCACGCCCGTGCTCGATCAGGCGCTCTCCAACCGCTACCGCTATCCGGAGGAAGCCTATCGCACGGTGCATATTCCGAGCGTGCCGAAGCTGATCCCGGACCTGCCCACAGAAGCCTGCATGGCCAACGTCATCCGCGTGGCGCTGCCGGGCATCGTGCTCTTCCACGACAAGGTTCAGTTGCAGAAGGAAGAGAGCTGGGATGCTCTTCTCTCGAAGAACGACCTCACCTTCGTCACGGTCATCGAACGCCATGGCCGCACAGGCGGCAAGGGCGTGGCGCATGGACTGCTCAAGGATTTCGGGCTGAAGAGCGGTGCGGTGGCAAGCAGCGTCGGCCACGACTCGCATAACCTCATCGTCGCAGGCACCAACGAGGCCGACATGCGCGTGGCGCTCGAGGCGCTCATCGGCGCCCAAGGCGGCGTGTGCCTCGTCGATCGGGGCAAGGTGATCGCCATGGTGCCGCTGCCGATTGCCGGTCTTCTGTCCGACAAGCGCGTAACGGAGGTGGCGGAGGAGACCCGCGCCCTGAAAGCAGCCTGGGAGAAGGCCGGCTGCAAGATCCCCTATATGGGCTTCAACCTCATCCCGCTTTCCGTCATCCCCGAGATCCGCATCACCGACAAGGGTCTGGTGCTCGTGCCCGAGATGGAGCTGGTGCCGCTCTACGAGGGGTGAGTTCTTAGCGTGAGGCGGTAGCTTCGAATGCGGCGACCGCTTCGCGCATCGCAGCCACGAAGGCGGGGTGAGCGTAGAGATCGTTGTGCCCTGCTTCCGCGATGGTGCGATCGAGAACGAGGTTAGGGATCGCGCTCCGCAAGGGCTCGCTGCGCCGTGCGGGGACGATCGTGTCGTGCCCCGCAACGATGAGCGCGGTCGGCGTTTGCTTCCCCTTCAGCAGATCGACGGTCGGCATGTGATGGCGCAGGAGCAGCCCCGTCGGAGCCCAGGCGAAATGCTCGCGCGCCAGGGCCTTCAGCGAGTCGAACGGCGTGACGAGGATCAGCCCCGCGAGCGGGCGGTGATGCGCCAGATAGGCGGCAACGCCGCTGCCGATGCTGAAGCCGACGGCAATGACGCTCCGGGCGCGTTCGTGCTGCAGATGGTCGAAGATCGCGACGGAGTCGGCAAGCAGGGCCCTCGCGCTCGGCTCGCCGCCGCTCGGAGGATAGCCGCGGTAATGGAAAGCGATCACCTCATGGCTCGGAAACAGGCCGTGCAGGGTGAGCGCCATGGCGTCCGCGTTCCAGGCATTGCCGCCGAAGCCGAGCAGGAGAGGCTTGTCGCTCGATGACGGTCCCAGACGCACGCCGACGAGGCGATGGCCGTCGGTGGTCGTCAGCGCGAGCCTCTGCGCCGAAGCAGGGAGCGGGGGGCGGTTCGCGGCTGCGATCTCGGCGGGGAACAGCATCCTGGTCTGGAAAAGCGCCGTCATGAGAACAACGCCGGCATAGAGAAGAGCGGCGCCGATCGCGAGATAAAGAAACCACATCGCTGCCAACCGGGGATTTCGTGTCATGGGTTCGGGTCAACGCTCCGCCGGGCCGGTCCTGGCTCGCACGGCGAACTCCTCCGTTCGCGCCAGAAGGTCGGTCAGGTTCTTTCGGAACTGCTCGAAGGCGAAGCTCAGGGCGAAGACCTGACCGAAGGAGTGAGAAGGAAGGTCGCGCACCAAGGCGTCCGATCGCAGCGCCTCCGCCTCGCGGGTGAAGACATCGAGCGCAGCCCGGAAAGCGACGGCGTCAGGCGGCGGCTTGCGCTGCCGGAGGGCATCGGCGAGGTCCAGGAGCAGGTCGCGGGTTGCCTCGTGCAGGGCGGTGAGGGAGGGCTTGAGCCGGTCCAGGACGGGAGCGGGCAAGGGATTCGAGGCGGCGCGGCCGATCATCACGAGGTCGTGGCGCACCCGGTACAGCGTGCGGATCAAGGGCTCAGGGTCGGGAGCTTCGGTCAGATGGCTCCTGCGCTCCCGCGCCGCCTCCTCGGCCGCAGCCTCCGCCTTCTTGAGCGCGGAGCGGATCTGAGGGTGGAGCGTCTGCAGGGCCGTACGCCCCTTTGGGCCCGCTGTCAGTTCCTCGATGAAGGCGGAGAGCAGGCCTGCATTGAGCGACACCGCTTTTGCCGCCGCCTCCGTCATCAGCGTATGGGCGCGAGCCGGCAGAACGAGGAGCGAGACGGCGACGCCCACCACGTTGCCCAGCGTGATCTCCATCACCCGGTCGAGCGCCGAGGCGAGGGGGCCGATCGCCTGCCCTGTCGGCGGCAGGAGCATGATGAGGGATGTGATGGGCGCAACCCGGAAGGCGGGCCTGACCGCCGCGAGCAGCGCCAGGGGAAACACCGCCGCGACGATGGCAAGGCCGAGGCTCAGGTCCGAGCCGTGCGGCACGACGGCGGCCACCAATCCCCCGTAGACGGCCCCCGCCAGAGTGCCGGTGAAGCGCTCGACGGCTGCCTTCAGGGAACCGCCGACGCTTGCCTGCACCACGACCACTGCGGTGATCACCGCCCAATAGCCCTGCGGCAGGTCGAGGATTCGGGTGACGGCATAGGCGAGGGCTGCCGCGATGGTCACCCGCAGCGCCAGCTTCCCCTCGGCGGAGCGCGCTCCCATGCGCTCGCCCGCCCGTTCGATCCATCCAGGCCGTGCCATGCGATTCTCCGGGCGCAGAGCATAGAGGGTGGACCGAGAGGCCCGCTATGGAAATGGCACCCCGAACCGCCTGCGCCCTACCGGGGCAGGGCGATCATGGCCGATCCGCAATCCTCGCAGGCGCCGAGGGTCGGGGATGCGATCATGTGCATCGTGCGGCACTCGGGGCACCCTTTCAGGGCCATCCGCAGCGATCCCTGCATGTGATGGGCACTCTCGCGGAACGCTTCGCTGACCTGGACGACATGGTCGAACATGGGCGCCTCCCTGGAGGAGGCATGATGCTGCGCCTCGCGGGAAGCGCCGTCAACGGACCATTCCGGATCATCAGGCCGGTTCGCGGCGTCCGGTGACCAGCGTCGGTTCCAGGCGTGTGACAAGGCACGCGACGACCGAGAACAGGCCGAAGAGCAGGTGCGGAAGATAGACCCTGTCGGCGAAGCCGAAGAGCCAGGGAGAGGCGGCGAGCACGACCCCGCCGATCCCGTCCAGGATCAGGTGCATCGGCATGGGCAGGATCTTCAGGAGCCCGAGTTCATAGGCCGTGAGTGCCGAGTAGAGAATGGCTCCCACCCCGAAGACGACCGCCACCCATGTCGCCGCCGGCACATCGGCGAAGCCGAGGAGCCATGGCGTCGACAGCAGCGCCAGGCCCCAGAGATAGTCGATCACGCCGTGCAGGCGGGTGGGAAGGAAGCGCACCGCCCGATCCTCAGCCGCGCGCCGCGCCTTGGTTGCCCACCAGGTTTTGGTCGAGCCAGCCGATGATGTCTCCGCTTTCGAGCATCGGCTTGCCGTCGATGACGAGGCAGGGCACCTGGGTCTTCCCGGTCAGCTGGACCAGCCTGTCCTTTGCGCCCTCGGCCTCGTTGATCTCCATGAACGTGATCCGGTCCTTCAGCTCATGGTCGTCGATGAAGTCGCGCACCTTCGCGGAGTAGGGGCATGCCCATTTGTGGATGAGTTCGAGCTGCAAGGTTTCGTCCTTCCGAGTCTAGCGTCTGAGGGAGCGCCGGCGACGGCGCAGCAGGATGGCGATGCCGACGATGGCGGCGGAGAGCACGACGATCGTGCCGATGGTCATGAGCCAGATCGCGCCGCCTTCCATGGACCCCTCCCTACCAGCCTGCTCGCCAACGTCGGCGCCACGCCGCTGTTCCCGTGCTCGCCGGCTTGTGGAGGCCGCCATCCGCCCTAGCTTGCCGTTCTTCCCGAGGAGGCGGCGGCGAATGGGCAGGATTCAGTGGCGGCAGGATCGGGTGGCCGGCGTTCCGCTCAACCGTCATGTCGGCACGGTCGGGCCGGTCGAGGTCGGCAGCGTCGCCTATGACGGCAGCAACCGGTTCTGGATCTGGTCGACTCCCCTGCAGGAGGACGCCTGGGGCTACGGGCCGACCGAAGAAGCCGCCAAGGCGGCGCTGGAGTTCTGGCTCGCTTCCTGGCTCGAGAACTTCCGTCCGTTCTTCGAGGCTGGCGGCAAGCCGCCAGCCTGATCGGATGTGCGGCGTCCGTTCAGACCCGCGTGCTGCGGCCGCGGCCCAGGAAGTAGAAAAGCAGCGCCCCGATCACCACGACGGCGACGATGATCCAGACCCAGTCCATGCCTTCTCCGGCGGCTCCACCGGGATTGGCGCTGGTCGTGGTGCCGGACGGGGATGTGGCTCCGCCGCCCGTGGTGCCGCCTGGGGATGTCTGGGCCATCGCGACGGTGCTCCAGACGGTCAGCATCGTGGTCAGCAGGAATGCTTTGAGTTGCTCGAGCATGGAATGTCTCCTCGGCCCGCCATCGGGCGCAGGATCAACGCCCCTCCGGTTACAGTGTTCCGCCCGAAAATCCTCGCCGGAACAAGGGCTGCTTCGCCCATGTTGATGCGGCACGGTTGGTTTTTCAGAAGGATCCGCAGGTGCCCACGCAAGAACGACGTCCGGTGGTCGTCCTGGTCGACGAGGAGCCTTCCATCCGTCAGGCGGTTGCCCGCCTCCTGCAGGAGGCCTCCTTCGATGTCCGCGAAGCAGCCGATTCCGACGAGGCCGCGCGGATCCTCGAGAAGGAGCCGGCTGCCGACGCCCTCGTCGTCGACGCCCATGTGCCGGGCCGGATCGACGGGTTCGAGCTGGCGGCAAAGGCCCGCAGGCGCTTGCCCGGCCTCGCCGTGGTGATGGTGTCCGGCCACTCGGATGCCACCTCGGGTCCGGTGCCGGAAGGCGGCGAGTTCATCGCCAAACCCTACCTGACGGACCGGCTCGTCCCAACCCTGAACCGCATGATCGGGAGGCTCTCATGAGCCACGTCGTTCTGCTCGGAGACAGCATCTTCGACAACGGCGCCTATGTTCGGCGCGGCGAGCCGGACGTGGTGAAGCAGGTCCAGGCCAAGCTGCCCCAGGGCTGGAAGGCGACCCTGTGCGCGGTCGACGGCGCCGTCACGACGGGGGTCGAGCGGCAGATGGACCGGGTGCCGCCGGACGCCAGCCATCTCGTCGTCAGCGCCGGCGGCAACGATGCCCTTCGCCACAGCGGCATCCTTCGCGAGCAGGCCCGCTCGGTCGCCGACGTCATCGGAAGGCTTGCGCTCGTGCAGGACGAGTTCGCCCGCAGCTACCGGGCCATGCTCGACCGGGTTCTGGAGCGCCGCCTGCCGACCGCCATCTGCACGATCTACGATGCCCGCTTTCCCGACCCGCAGGAGCAGCGCCTCGTGGTGACGGCCCTGTCGATCTTCAACGACGTCATCACCCGCGAGGCCTTCGCCCGGCGCCTTCCCCTGATCGACCTGCGCCTCATCTGCAACGAGCCGGACGATTATGCCAATCCCATCGAACCCTCGGCCAAGGGCGGCGACAAGATCGCTGGCGTGATCGCCCAGGTGGCAGCGGGGAACACGATCTTCCCGCGATCGCAGGTCTACGCGCAGTGAGAGCGGCCAATTCTGAACAAATTGTCAGAAACCATTGGTTTTTCGAAGAAAATCGACGATTTCGCGTGCCAAGCTGCGAACCAAAACTTAAGATACGAATTGTTTTGCAAAGAAGGCTGTCTGCCTTTTCTTGAGAGGTTGACCATGAAGAAGTTAGCGTTACTCGCAAGCGTCGCCGCTCTCACGGTCGCGAGCGTCGAATCGGCGGATGCCCGCCACCGCCGCGGCCATGGCTCAGATCGAGGCGCCGCCGTGGCCGCCGGTCTCATCGGCGGCGCTCTCCTCGGCGGCCTGATCACCGCCGCGGCGACCCCGTCCTATGCCTATCCCGGCTATGGGTACTACCCCACCAGCTACCCGGCCTATGGATACCGGTACGGGCACAGCTACCCTGTGTCCTACGGCTATGACTACGACTACCCGACTTATTCGTATCCGGCCTATGGCTACTATTCGGCGCCCGTAACCCGCGTCGTCTACCAGCCGGCTCCGGTCTACCGGACCCAAGTCGTGTACCGGGAGCCGCGTGTGGTGAATCGGGTCGTCTACCGTGAGCCCCGCTACCGGACCCAGGTGGTCTATCGCGACCGTGATCGTTACCGCGGGCGTGTGGTTCGCGTGATCCGCCGCGACGTCGGCGCGACCGGCGCGATCAGATACAGGGACGATTGGGAAGGTCGTCAGATGCGCGGGATCGTCGGATCGAGCCGCTAAGGCGGAGACCTCTTCGCTCCAAATAAAAAAAACCGCCCCGACAAGGGGCGGTTTTCGTATGAATAGCTCTTGCGGAAGCCTTACTTGATCTTGGCTTCCTTGAACTCGACGTGCTTCTTCGCGACCGGGTCGTACTTCTTGAAGCTGAGCTTCTCGGTCATCGTGCGCGAGTTCTTCTTCGTCACGTAGAAATAGCCCGTGTCGGCGGTGGAGACGAGCTTCACTTTGATCGTTGCGGCTTTGGCCATGGTCGGACCTCTTGTTCGGTTCGGGCGCTCGGTTCGCCTCAGGGCTTGGCCGAAACGCAAAGGCCGGGCGAACCCGGCCGGAAAATCGTGCCGTTCCCATGCCCGATTATCGGGAACCAGTCAAGGGTGAAGAGGGGGGAAGAGCACCCCATCCTTGTCCCCGATCCCAGATCTTCGCCTCGCTTCGTCCGGGACGGCAATCCGGGCTACAGCAGTTCCCTCACGAACCGGCCGCGCTGCTGGTGGAAGAACGGGACGGGGAGCTGGTGGCCGAATCCCGCGGCGATCCGGGCCTCCAGCTCACCCAGGATCACGGTGGTGATCGGGGGCAGGTCGAGAGTCTTGGCCTGGGCGATGGTGACCCAGGCGAGCTCCACCAGTTCGGCCTCCGGCCCGACGACGCCCTCCACCTCGTCCGCAATGGCGGTGCGGTCCACGGCGAAGAAGCGGGTGTCGAAGCGCCTCACGCGCTTCGGCGGGGTGATGGCCCGACCGATGAAATGCAGGGATTCCAGGTCCGGATAGACCCCGCGCTCCTGGAAGCTCACCCAGGCGGTTCCGGGGGGCACGCGCTCCGGGGGGCCGTATTCCTTCGTGCCGAGCAGCAGGCCCGTTTCCTCGAAGGTCTCGCGAATGGCCGCCAGGGCCAGGGCGCGGCAGCGCTGGGCCGAGGGGCGGGTCACCCGGGCCATCAGGGCCTGCTCGGCGCGCGGATGAAGGGCGCCGGTCACGGTCATGGCCCGGTCGCCGGCCTCGATTCGGCCGCCGGGGAAGACGAACTTGCCCGGCATGAACTTGAGACCCTCATGGCGCTTGCCCATGAGCACCTTCGGGGTCTTGGGCTTCCGGTCGATGATGATGAGGGTCGCGGCGTCGACGGGGCGGAGGGTCGGGGCCTTGGGGTTGGTCTCGGCGGAAACGAGGCGATCCATCTTCGCCAGGGTTTCGATGTCCGTCACGTCAGCTTGTCCTCGTCAGCGTTCTCTTCGGCCCGGGCGGCGCCGAAGCCGTGCATCCCTAGCGCGTATTGCAGCCCCACGACAGCACCTTTCATGGGCTGGAGCAGGGCAAGGCACAGGATCATGGTCAGGGCCGGCCAAGTGGCCAGATGCACCCACATCGGCACTTCGAGCTTGGTCTCGGTCATGAGGATGCCGTAGCCGACGAGGTGGCCTACGATGAAGATCACCAGATAGGGCGGCAGGTCGTCGGCCCGGTGGTGATGGAGCTCGGTCCCGCAGGCCTCGCACCGGTCTGCAACCTTGAGGAAGCGGCCGAAGAGCCGCCCCCTGTCGCAAGCCGGGCAACGGCCCATGAAGCCGCGGCGCATGGCCGGGATGACCTTGATCTCGCCCGGTTCCGCCGCAGCGCCGGTCTTGATCGTCAAAGGCATGTTCGATCCTTCCGTCAGGCGCGGGTGCGCCGCTTGACCCTGACCCGGGTCGGGGAGGAGCGGCCGGCTTCTGCCGCGGCCTTGGCCCTGCGGGCGGGCCGCTTGCCGCCCTTCCTACCGCCACCGGGCTTGCCGGTGAAGCGCCCCTTGGTGAGCAGCTCGAAGCGAAGCGCCCCCGCCACGGGAGCGGCCTCCACCAGCTTCACCTCGACCTTGTCGCCGAGGCGATAGGTCTCGCCCGTGTCCTCTCCGCGCATGGAGTGGGTCGCCTCGTCGTAGCGGTAGTAATCGTTGCCGATGGTGGCCGCCGGGACGAAGCCGTCCGCGCCCGTCTCGTTCAGCTTGATGAAGAGCCCCGCCTTGGACACGCCGGAGATCTGCCCGTCGAACGTGGCTCCGATCCGGTCGGCCAGGAAGTGGGCGATGAGGCGGTCGTTGGTCTCGCGCTCCGCCGCCATGGCCCGGCGCTCGGCCGCCGAGATCTTGGCGCTGATCTCGACGAGCTCCGCCCGGGTGGTGCTGTCGGGCAGCCCGTCCTTGCCGAGCTTCAGGGCGGAGATGAGCGCCCGGTGGACGATGAGGTCCGCATAGCGGCGGATGGGCGAGGTGAAATGGGCGTAGCGCCTGAGGTTGAGGCCGAAATGCCCGTAATTCTCCGCAGCGTACTCGGCCTGGGATTGGGAGCGCAGCACCACCTCGTTGATGAAGAGCTGGTGCTCGGAGCCTTCCACGCTGCGCAGGATGCGGTTGAACAGCTCCGGCCTGAGCGCGCCCTGGGTTGGGACCTTGAGCCCGATGGAGGCGAGCACCTCGCTTAAAGAGCGCATCTTCTCCAGCGAGGGCTCGTCGTGGACGCGGTAGATCAGGTCGGATTCGGCCCTCTCAAGCTCCTCCGCGGCCGCCACGTTGGCGAGGATCATGAACTCCTCGATCAGCTTGTGCGCCTCGAGCCGCTCGGGCACGAAGACCCGGTCGACGGTGCCATCCGGCTTGAGCACGATCTTGCGCTCGGGCAGGTCGAGGAAGAGCGGCTCCCGGATGTCCCGGGCCTTTTTCACCAGCTCGTAGCCGGCCCAGAGAGGCTTCAGGATCGTGTCCAGGATCGGCTTCGTCACGTCGTCGGGCCTGCCGTCGATGGCGGCTTGAGCCTGCTGGTACGAGAGCTTCTCCGCCGAGCGCATCATCACGCGGTGGAAGCTGTGGCGGATTTTTCGCCCGTCGGGGCCGATCACCATGCGGACCGCAAGCGCAGGACGGTCCTCCCGCGGCCTCAAGGAGCAGAGGTCGTTCGAGATGCGCTCCGGCAGCATCGGCACGACCCGGTCGGGGAAGTAGACCGAGTTGCCGCGCTCCTGCGCCTCGCGGTCCATGGCGGAGCCGGGGCGCACATAGGCCGACACGTCGGCGATCGCCACGGTGACGATGAAGCCGCCCGCATTGTTCGGGTCGTTATCCGGAACGGCATGGACCGCGTCGTCGTGGTCCTTGGCGTCCGGCGGGTCGATGGTGACGAGGGGCAGGCTGCGCCAGTCCTCCCGGCCTTCGAGCGACGCGGGCTTCGCCGCGGCCGCCTCGTCCAGCACGGCTTTCGGGAATTCGTTGGGAATGCTGTGGGCATGGATCGCGATGAGGCTTACGGCCTTCTCGGACTTGATGGAGCCCAGGCGCTCCTTCACCTTGGCGGTGGGCAGGCCGAAGCGGCCGTGCTTGACCACCGAAACGGCGATCAGGTCCCCGTCCTGGGCCTCGCCCTCGTCACCCGGCCTGATCTGGAGTTCCTGCTCGCGGGCCTTCTTGTCCACCGGGATGAGTCGCCCGCCGCCCTCGGGCAGGGAGCGGAAGATGCCGAGCATCTGAGCCTGCTTCTTGGCGATGATCTTGGTGACGCGTCCGGAATAGCGGTGGATGTCGCCCGGCCGGAGCGGCTCGACCTTGAGCAACGCCCGGTCGCCGACGCCCGCCACCGGCTGTCCCGGCCGGGGCTTGCGGGGGGCGAGGATGATGATCGTGGGAATCGAGCCATGCTCTTCCTCGTCCCACTCGGTCGGCACCGCGATCAGCTCGCCGTCCCGGTCGCGGCGGGTGATGTCGGCCAGCACCACGGGAGGAAGCTGGCCCGCCTTGTGGACATTCTTGCCCCGCCGGTCGACGACGCCTTCCACCTCCAGATCCTTGAGGACCTGCTTCAGCCAGATCCGGTCGCTGCCCTTGATCCCGAAGCGCTGAGCGATCTCCCGCTTGCCCACCTTGCCCTGGGCCTGGGTGATGAAGGAGACGACCTCCTCGCGGGAGGGCAGGGAGGCGGAAGGGTCGGCTTTCGAACGTTTGGACAATGGAGGAGCTCGTGAGGTTTACGGGATCTTGTCGCATGCAAGCTTGGGCGCGGCTAGCCCTGGCAGCCTGCCCTAAAAATGACGCTCGGGCCGGGCCGGAGATCCATGGGGCAGGGAGGCTATCGGGCAAAAAATAAGGCTCCCGAAAGGGAGCCTTGAGGGACCGGCCCGTGGGGGCAGAATGAGCCGGTGAGCCTATAAAACGCATCCGCTTGGGGAAGGTTCCAGGCTTTCTGAGATTTTTTTTGAAAAATTTTTGGAGGCTTCTGAACTGCCGTCTTGGGGGCTCCGGGTGAAGCGCCGTCACTCACGACCGTCGGTGAATTCGACCAGATCCCAGAGATTGCCGTAGAGATCCTGGAATACGGCGACGGTCCCGTAGGAGGCCTGCTTGGGTTCCCGGACGAACGTAACGCCGGCCTCCACCAAGGCGGCATAATCGCGCTGGAAGTCGTCGGTCTGCAGAAAGAGGAAAACACGGCCGCCGGCCTGGTTGCCGATGAACGTCTCCTGATGCGGGTTCGACGCACGCGCCAGAAGCAGCGACGTCATCCCATCCCCCCGCGGACGAACGACGACCCAGCGCTTGTCCTGCTCCGGCTGATAGGTATCCTCGACCAGCTCGAACCGCAGCTTGTTGACATAGAAGTCGATGGCTTCGTCGTAGTCGCGCACGACGAGAGCGATATGGGCGATGCTCTGCTTCAAGGGACCCCCTTTGCCGGGCACATGCAGGGTCGACCGGCAAATCCCAGCCCGTCTGCGCGTCTTGTCCTGACCGCTACGGACTGGGATTTTGCCGACGATACAATCAGATATCCAGGTCCGCCTCGTCGGCGAAGGCTGCGCGCTCCTGGATGAAGGCGAAGCGGGCTTCCGGCTTGTTGCCCATCAGGCGCTCCACCGCATCGTTGGCCTCCGACTTGTCGTCGGCCTCCACGACCACCTTCAGAAGCAGGCGCTTCTTGGGGTCCATCGTGGTCTCCTTGAGCTGCGCCGGCAGCATCTCGCCGAGGCCCTTGAAGCGGCCGATCTCCACCTTGCCGTTGCCCTTGAACACGGTCTTGAGCAGCCGGTCGCGGTCCGCCTCGTCGCGGGCATAGGCCGTCTTGGCGCCCTGGCTGAGGCGGTAGAGGGGCGGGACCGCCAGGTACAGGTGCCCGTCGTCGATGAGCTTGGGCATCTGCCGGTAGAAGAAGGTGATCAGCAGCGAGGCGATGTGGGCGCCGTCCACGTCCGCGTCGGTCATGATGATGACCTTCTCGTAGCGCAGGTCCGAGGACTTGTAGTGAGAGCCGGTGCCGCAGCCGAGCGCCTGGACGAGGTCGGAAAGCTGCTGGTTCTGGTGCAGCTTCTCCCGACCCGCCGAGGCCACGTTCAGAATCTTTCCGCGCAGCGGAAGAACCGCCTGGGTGGCGCGATCGCGGGCCTGCTTGGCGGAGCCGCCGGCCGAATCGCCCTCGACGATGAAGAGCTCGGAGCCCTTGGCGCCCGCATTGGAGCAGTCGGCGAGCTTGCCGGGCAGGCGCAGCTTGCGGGTCGCGGTCTTGCGGGCGACCTCCTTCTCCTGGCGGCGGCGCAGGCGCTCCTCCGCCCGGTCGATCACCCAGTCGAGCAGCTTGTTCGCCTGCTGCGGCGAGGCGGCGAGCCAATGGTCGAAGCTGTCGCGGATCGCGTTCTCGACGATGCGGCCGGCCTCGACCGTCGCCAGCTTGTCCTTGGTCTGGCCCTGGAACTCCGGCTCCCGGATGAAGACCGACAGCATGGAGGCGCAGGTGGCCATCACGTCGTCGGTGGTCACCGCCGCCATGCGCTTGGCCTGGCCGACGCGCTCGGCATGCTCGCGCAGGCCGCGGAGCAGGGCGATGCGCAGGCCGTTCTCGTGGGTGCCGCCCTCAGGGGTGGGCACCGTGTTGCAGTAGGAGGTGGAGAACCCGTCCTCGTTCGCCATCCAGGCGACCGCCCATTCCAGCGAGCCGTGGCTGCCGGGCTTGGTGATCTTGCCGGAGAAGATGGCGTCCGTGACCAGCTCCTTCCCCTCGATGTCGTGGAGCAGGTAGTCCTTCAGGCCGTTCGGGAACTTGAAGGTCGCCTCCGCCGGGACGTTGGTGACCCCCTCGATCAGGGACGGGGCGCATTTCCAGCGGATCTCGACGCCGCCGAAGAGATAGGCCTTGGAGCGGGCCATCTTGAACAGGCGGCGGGGCTGGAAATGGGCGTCCTTGCCGAAGATCTGCCAGTCGGGCTTGAAGCGCACCTTGGTGCCGCGCCGGTTGAGCACGCGGCCCACGGTCTCGAGCTTGCCCTGCGGGAGGCCGCGGGCGAAGACCTGGCGGTAGAGGGTCTGGCCGCGGGCGACCTCCACCTCGAGGATCTCGGACAGCGCGTTCACCACCGACACGCCGACGCCGTGCAGGCCGCCCGAGGTTTCGTAAACCTTCGAGTCGAACTTGCCGCCCGCGTGCAGGGTGGTCATGATCACTTCGAGCGCCGACTTCTTCGGGAACTTGGGGTGCGGATCGACCGGGATGCCGCGCCCGTTGTCGGTCACGGACAGCCAGCCCCCTTCCTCCAGCTCCACCTCGATGAAGGTCGCGTGGCCCGCCACCGCCTCGTCCATGGAGTTGTCGATCACCTCGGCGAAGAGGTGGTGCAGGGCCTTCTCGTCCGTGCCGCCGATATACATGCCCGGCCGGCGGCGGACGGGCTCGAGCCCCTCCAGCACCTCGATGGCCGACGCGTCGTAGCCGGCCTCGCCCGGGGTGCCCTGCTGGGGCGCCTGGCGGGAGACCTTGACGGCGGCATTGCGGGCCGTGGCCGGCGCGGCGCGCTTGGCCGCGGCGCCCCCGAAGAGATCGTCGTTGTCTGTCATTGGGACCTTGGTCCGTGATGATTCGCGCTTCTTTAAACTCTGTCTCATCCCGTTTTTATACGAGAACAAAACGGAAACGTGAAGGTGGTTTTACGTCACAAGCACTCAAAGTGGGGAGAACCATACTCTGTAAAGGTTACCAACGAACTCCCCCGAAAGGCTGTCTTCTGGATGTCATCAGGAACTGTTTAAATTCCATTCACGTTGAATGGTTAAGCATGAGCTTAACGGGAGATTTGGGCGTGACGACGCGGACGACATTGGGACCGGCACAGAAGCTCCACCTGGACCGCGCGGCGCGCAATGCGGGCGAGGCCTTCGCCTTCGACGAGCCCGATACCGCTCCGGTCGGATCACGCTCCTACGGATCGAGCCTGGTCTGGCTCGGCATGGCCGCCGTCGCGGTGCTGGGCCTGAGCCTAGTCTTCTAAGGTTCCTTCCCGCGAACGCTCGCTCCTGCCGAAGAAGCGGATCAGCTTTTCCTCCAGCTGCGTTCCATAGGTGAGCAGGAACAAGGTGACCAGGGTGCCGGCCACCGTAATGAACCATGCGCCAAGGCCCGCAGCGACCCCAAGGCCCGCGGCAATCCACACCGTCGCTGCCGTCGTCAGGCCCTGAACCTCCATCCCGTCCTTGCCGCGCAGGATCGACCCCGCCCCGAGAAAGCCGAGGCCCGTCAGGATGCCCTGAACCACGCGGCTGACCGCGTCCTGCCCGAAATGCAGCCCCTCGTAGACGGAGCCGGACAGGATCACGATGGCCGAGCCGAGGGAGACGAGGGCGAGGGTCCGCATCCCTATGGGCTTGTTGTGGATGTCCCGGTTGATGCCGACGACCATGCCGGCAACCGTCGCCACGATGAGCCGCAGCGTGATCTCGATCTGGTCGCTGTGCTCCTCCCAGAGCCAGAACGCCCACTGTTCCATCGCACTCAACCTGCCGTGGCGGTCTTCTTGGCCGAAGCCGCCTTGGACGCGGTCTTCTTCGCCGCCGGCTTCTTCGTGGCTGTCTTTTTGACAGCCGTCTTTTTGGCAGCCGTCTTGGTGGCCGTCTTCTTTGCGGCCGGAGCCTTCGCGGCAGCCTTCTTGGCCGGAGCCTTGCGGCCGCGGGCGGGCTTCTTGGCAGGGCCTGCCGCACGCCGTGCGTTCAGGAGGCCGACGGCTTCGTCGAGCGTCACCGCCTCGGGGGCCAGGGTCCGCGGCAGGGTGGCGTTGGTCTCCCCGTCCGTGACGTAGGGGCCGAAGCGGCCGGCCTTCACCACGATGGTCTTGCCGGATTGCGGATCGGAGCCCAGGGGCCGTCCGGGATCGGCGGCGCCGCGCCGGCCGCCTCCGCCGCTTTCCTTGGTGACGATCAGGTCGATGGCGCGGTTCGCGCCGATCTCGAGCACGTCGTCGCCCGCTCCCAGATTGGCGTAGGTCTTGCCGTGCTGGACGTAAGGTCCGTAGCGGCCGATGCCGACCAGGATCGGCTCGCCCGATTCCGGATGCGTTGCCACGGGGCGGGGGAGGGAGAGCAGCTTCAGGGCCTTGTCCAGGTCGACCAGGGCCGGGGACATGCCCTTGGGCAGGGAGGAGCGCTTGGGCTTCTCGCCCTCGCCGAGCTGGACGAAGGGGCCGAAACGGCCGTCGCGCAGGGTGACCTCGAGGCCGGTCTCGGGATCGGTGCCCAGAACCTTCACGCCCGGCTGGCCGCCGTTCTCCGACGCACCGTCGCCGTCGCCCTCGACGCCCGAGGCGGCGAGCTGGCGGGTGTACTTGCACTCGGGATAGTTCGAGCAGCCGATGAAGGAGCCGAACTTGCCGAGCTTCAGCGAGAGCTGGCCGGTGCCGCAATTCGGGCAGGTGCGCGGGTTCGAGCCGTCGCCCCGGTCCGGGAAGATGTGCGGGCCGAGCAGCTCGTTGAGGGCGTCGAGCACCTCCGTGGTGCGCAGCTCTTTCGTCTCGCCGATGGCGGCCGAGAAGTCGCGCCAGAAGTCGCGCAGGACCTGCTTCCAGTCGATCTCGGAATTCGAGATGCGGTCGAGCTGCTCCTCCAGATCCGCCGTGAAGTCGTATTCCACGTAGCGGCGGAAGAAGCTCTCCAGGAAGGCCGTGACGATGCGGCCCTTGTCCTCGGGGACGAGCCGCTTCTTCTCGATGCGCACGTATTCCCGGTCGCGCAGGGTCTGCAGCACGGCGGCATAGGTCGAGGGGCGGCCGATGCCGAGCTCCTCCATGCGCTTCACAAGGGAGGCCTCCGAATAGCGCGGCGGCGGCTCGGTGAAATGCTGGGTCGCGTTGATGCGGCGTCGCTCCAGCGGATCGCCCGCTTTCATGGGCGGCAGGCGGCCCTCGTCCTCGTCCGCCTCGTCGTCCTTGCTCTCGTTGTAGAGGGTCAGGAAGCCGTCGAACTTGATCACCTGGCCGGTGGCGCGAAGATCGAGCTTGCGCGGGCCAACCTGGGCCGTGATGTCGGCGGTGGTGCGCTCCAGCTCCGCCGATTCCATCTGGCTCGCGATCGTGCGGGTCCAGATGAGCTCGTAGAGCCGGGCCTGCTCGGGCTCCAGGTACTTGGCCACGTATTTCGGCAGCCGGCTCATGTCCGTCGGGCGGATGGCCTCGTGGGCCTCCTGGGCATTCTTGGCCTTGGTGGTGTACCGGCGCGGCACGCCCGGCACGTAGCGGTCGCCGTATTCCTTGCCGATCACCCGGCGGGCGGCCTGCACGGCCTCCGGCGCCATGTCGACGCCGTCGGTACGCATATAGGTGATGAGACCCACCGTCTCGCCGCCGATGTCCACGCCCTCATAGAGACGCTGCGCGATGCGCATGGTCTGGGCCGGCGCCAGCCCCAGCTTGCGCGAGGCCTCCTGCTGCAGGGTCGAGGTGGTGAAGGGCGGATAGGGGTGGCGCTTGGCGGGCTTGGCCTCGATGTTCGCCACCGAGAAGGTCGCAAGCTCCAGGTCCTTCTTGAAGGCCTCCGCGTCCTTGCCGTTGCCGATGTCGAGGCGCTGGATCTTCTTGCCGTCGGCACCGACGAGGCGCGCATCGAACACGCCGCCGTCCTTGGTGGCGAGGGTGGCGATCAGGGACCAGTATTCTCGGGGCTTGAAGGTCTCGATCTCGAGCTCGCGGTCGCAGACGAGGCGAAGAGCCACCGACTGCACGCGGCCGGCCGAGCGCGCGCCGGGGAGCTTGCGCCAGAGCACCGGCGAGAGGGTGAAGCCCACGAGATAGTCCAGGGCGCGGCGGGCGAGATAGGCGTCGACCAGCGCCTGGTCGATCTGGCGCGGCTGGCGCAAAGCCGCCTGCACCGCCTCCTTGGTGATGGCGTTGAAGGTCACGCGCTCCACCGGCAGGTCCTTGAGCGCCCGCTTCTCGCGAAGCGCCTCCAGAACGTGCCAGGAGATCGCCTCGCCCTCGCGGTCCGGGTCGGTGGCCAGGATGAGCTTCTCGGCTCCCTTGATCGCCTTGGCGATGTCGGAAACCCGCTTCGAGCCCCTGTCCTCGAGCGTCCAGATCATGCGGAAATCGGCATCCGGGTCGACCGAGCCGTCCTTGGCGGGCAGATCGCGGATATGCCCGAAGGAGGCCAGGACCTCGTAATCCTTGCCGAGATATTTGTTGATCGTCTTGGCCTTGGCAGGCGACTCGACGACGAGGACTTTCATGAACGGCTTCCCAAAAGCGGCAGCGGACCGGTGCCCTGCTGCCAAGACGACAGACGGCGGCCAGAGGCTGACCGCCGCAGGGCGCGATAAGTGGTTGATGATCGCGGACAAGTCAAATCGGACTTGTCCGGATGGCTCTCATATGGCCACGAATGCCCGTTCCAGCAAGGGATTGACAGCTTGGCCGAGATCGTTGGCCCCGATCATCCGGGAGGGGGCGGCAAGGCGGGTGAGGGCATAGGCTTCGGTGATTTGGGATGGCGCGGAGCGGGCCAGCGCCGCGGTTGCGGCCAGGACGAAAAGCCTTTCGGCGATGAACCGGGCCCGCGCTTCGGCTTCGGGAGAGTGGAGGGCCATGACGAGATCCCGCGCCGCGTCGGAAGCCCCCGGAAGGTCGCGGATCTCGGCCATCAGGCCCTCCAGCACGGCAGTGGCGATCTCCGGCTCGCGGGTCTCGGCGCGGAGGATGTCGAGGGCGATCACGTTGCCCGAGCCTTCCCAGATCGCATTGACCGGGGCCTCCCGGTAGAGCCGGGGCAGGGCGCTCTCCTCCACATAGCCGTTGCCGCCGAGGCACTCCATGGCCTCGTAGAGGAGGCGCGGGGCCGCCTTGCAGATGCCGAACTTGGCTGCCGGCGTCACGAGGCGAGCGTAGGCGGCCTCACGATCCTCCGTCCCCTGAAGGTCGAAGCTGTGGGCGGCCCGCAGGGCCAGCGCCGTCATGGCCTCGCTTTCGAGGGCGAGGTCCGCCAGCACCATCCGCATGGCCGGCTGGTCGATGAGCTTCTTCTGGAACACGCCGCGGTGCCGGGCGTGGTGCAGGCCGAGCGCCAGCCCCATCCGCACGAGGCCGGCCGAGGCGACGGCGCAGTCGAGGCGGGTCAGCTGCACCATCTCGATGATGGTGCGCACCCCCCGCCCTTCCTCCCCGATTCGCCAGCCGAAGGCCTCATGGAACTCGACCTCGGACGAGGCATTCGAGCGGTTGCCGAGCTTGTCCTTCAGCCGCTGCAGGCGCAGGGCGTTGAGGGAGCCGTCGGGCCGGAAGCGCGGAACGAGGAAGCAGGTGAGCCCGCCTGGCGCCTGGGCCAACACCAGGAAGGCGTCGCACATGGGCGCCGACATGAACCACTTGTGCCCGGTCAGGGCATATTCGTCCCCGGCCTTCCGGTCGGCCCGGGTGGTGTTCGCCCGGACGTCCGTGCCGCCCTGCTTCTCGGTCATTCCCATGCCGAGGGTGACCGCCGTTTTCTCCCAGAAGGGGATGAAGCGGGAATCGTAGGCGCGCGAGCGGATCTTCGGCAGCCAGTCGGCGAGCCGGGTCGGGGAGGCGACCAGCGCCGCCACCGAGGCATGGGTCATGGTGATCGGGCAGACATGACCGCTCTCGACGCCCGCTGCCGCGTAGATCCGCGCCGCCCGCGCCACATGGGCATGGCCTGACCCCGGCTCGTCCCATGTCGAGGCGTGGAGGCCGTCCCCCATGCTCGCCCGCATGAGCGCATGATAGGCCGGGTGGAACTCGACCGCATCGATCCGGTAGCCCCGCGCGTCATGGGTGCGCAGTCTTGGCGGATTCTCGTTGGCGAGCCGCCCGAGATCGATCCGCTCCGCCGAGCCCCAGGCAGCTCCAAAGGCGATGAGGCCCTCCGCCTCCGGATCGACGCCGTTCGCTTTGAGGGCATCGAGCAGGGGCGGGTTGCTCGCGACGAGGTTCACATCGCCGAAGGGCGGCGTCTGGTTGAAGACCTCGTGGGTGTCATGGGGCGCAGGCATGACCGGAATCCTTGAGGGCAAAGCTCTCTTTCTATTGTAGGGCGCCTTGAGGCGGGCCACACGATTCCCTCCCCGCAAGGGCGAGGGAAGAAAGCCAGCGAGAGCTTGCCGCCGTTTCCGGGAGCGCCTATAGCCATCGCTTTAAGATGAGCGACGCCCCACGATCCATTTTCCCCCACCGGCATCTCCTCGGCATCGAGGGGCTGTCTCCCTTGGACATTCAGGCATTGCTCGACCTCGCCGACGAACAGGTCGAGGTGAGCCGTCAGGTCGAGAAGCGGAAGACGACCCTGAGGGGACGGACCCAGATCAACCTCTTCTTCGAGGCCTCGACCCGCACGCAATCTTCCTTCGAGATCGCCGGCAAGCGGCTCGGCGCCGACGTGATGAACATGTCCGTCGCCTCCTCCTCCGTGAAGAAGGGCGAGACCCTGATCGACACGGCCGTGACGCTGAACGCCATGCGGCCCGACATCATCGTCGTGCGCCATCACGCGGCGGGCGCGGTGCATTTGCTCGCCCAAAAGGTCGACTGCTCGGTGGTCAATGCTGGCGACGGCGCGCACGAGCATCCGACCCAGGCGCTTCTGGACGCGCTCACCATCCGCCGCAACAAGGGCCGCATCGCGGGCCTGACCGTCGCGATCTGCGGCGACATCCTGCATTCCCGGGTGGCGCGCTCCAACATGATCCTGCTCGCCGCCATGGGCGCGCGGGTGAGGCTCGTCGCGCCCTCGACCCTGCTGCCGCCGGGGATCGCGCGGCTGGGCTTCGAGACCTTCACCAGCATGAAGGAAGGCCTGAAGGACGCCGACATCGTCATGATGCTGCGCCTCCAGCGCGAGCGCATGAACGGCTCCTTCGTGCCGTCCGTGAAGGAGTACTTCCGCTTCTACGGGCTCGACCAGGAAAAGCTCTCCTACGCCAAGCCCGACGCCCTCGTGATGCACCCCGGCCCCATGAACCGGGGCGTCGAGATTTCCTCCGACGTGGCCGACTGCGCGCAGTCCCTCATCCGCGAACAGGTCGAAATGGGCGTCGCCGTGCGCATGGCGGTGCTGGAGGCTCTGGCGAGCCATCTGCCGAACAGGTGAGAGGCGTCATGAGCAACCAACCCATCCTCTTCAAGAACGCCCGCCTCGTCGATCCCGCCAGCGACCGGGAGGAGCGCGGCAGCGTGCTGGTGCGCGACGGTGTAATCCAGGCTGTCGGCCCGCAGGTGACGGAAGCCGCCGACGCGCAGGTGATCGATTGCGCAGGCCAAGTGCTGGCGCCCGGCCTCATCGACATGCGCGCCTTCATCGGCGAGCCGGGCGGGCCCTATCGCGAGACCCTGAAGAGCGCCGGCGAGGCGGCAGCCGCCGGCGGCGTCACCACGGTCGTGTCGATGCCGGATACGAGCCCGGTTCTCGACGATCCGGCCGTCATCGACTTCATCGTCCGCCGCGCCCGCGACACCTCCATCGTCAATATCCGCCCGGCCGCCGCCCTGACGAAGGGTCTGGAAGGGGCCGAGATGGCGGAGATCGGCCGCCTGAAGGAGGCCGGCGCCATCGCCTTCACGGACGGCGCACGCTCGGTCACGAACGCCCAGGTCATGCGCCGGGCGCTCACCTATGCGCGCGATTTCGACGCGCTCATCATCCATCACGTGGAGGATCCCGACCTCGTCGGGCAGGGCGTGATGAACGAGGGCGAGTTCGCCTCTCGCCTCGGCCTGCCGGGCATCCCGCGCGAGGCCGAGACGGTGATGCTGGAGCGCGACATCCGCCTCGTGCGCCTGACCGGCGGGCGCTACCACGCGGCGATGATCTCAACCGCCGATTCGGCCGAGATCGTGCGGGGCGCGAAGGGAAAAGGGCTTCCCGTCACCTGCGGCGTCTCCATCAACCACCTGGCGCTCAACGAGAACGACATCGGCGACTACCGCACCTTCCTGAAGCTCTCGCCGCCGCTCCGGCACGAGGACGACCGGCAGGCGATGATCGAGGCGCTGGCGGACGGCACCGTTGACGTGATCGTGTCGGACCACAACCCACAGGATGTTGAGAACAAGCGGCTGCCCTTCGCGGAAGCGGCCAATGGCGCCGTGGGGCTCGAAACCCTGCTCTCGGCGGCCCTGCGCCTCGTCCATTCGGATCGCATCTCGCTGCCCAAGCTCCTGCGCGCCCTGTCGACGAAACCGGCCGAAATCCTGGGCCTTCCGGGCGGGCGGCTCGCGGTCGGTGCCCCGGCCGACCTGATCGTCTTCGATCCGGACGCGCCTTACGTGCTCGACAAGCGCCAGCTCAAGTCCCTGTCCAAGAACACACCCTTCGACGAGGCGCGCCTTGAAGGTCAGGTGACGGTCACGATGGTGGCGGGCCGGGTGGTTTTTCAACGCGAAACGATGTAACGGGTAGTGAATGTCTGACGAGGCCAATCTCCTGTACCTGCTGGCGGCTCTGCTTTTCGGCTATCTCCTGGGCTCGGTCCCGTTCGGCCTGATCTTCACCCGCATGGCGGGCCTGGGCGACGTGCGGAAGATCGGCTCGGGCAATATCGGCGCCACCAACGTCCTGCGCACGGGCCGCAAGGGCCTCGCGGCGGCGACCCTGCTGGCCGATGCCCTGAAGGGCACGGCGGCGGTGGTCGTGGCGGCCCAATGGGGGCCGCAATTCGCCACGGCTGCGGCCCTGGGTGCCTTCCTCGGCCATCTCTTTCCGGTCTGGCTCGGCTTCAAGGGCGGCAAGGGCGTCGCCACCTTCATCGGCGTGCTGATCGGCCTGAAGCCCCTGGCGGCGCTGATCTTCTGCCTGATCTGGCTCGGGGTGGCCTTCGCTTCCAAGTATTCCTCGCTCTCGGCCCTCGTTGCCAGTGCAGCAACGCCGGTCGTCCTCTGGCTCCTGGGCGAGCCCGGGATGGCCGGGATCGCGGTGATCCTCGTAGCCCTCCTGTGGTGGAAGCACGGCCAGAACATCAGCCGCCTGCTTGCCGGCACCGAGGGCAAGATCGGGCAGAAGGGGTAAGCCCATGATCCTGACGGATGAGCAGCGTCTCGACTGGCTTCGCCTCATCCGTTCGGAAAATGTGGGACCGCGCACCTTCCGCGCCCTGGTCAACCAATATGGCGGCGCGGCCGCCGCGCTCGACGCCCTGCCGGACCTCGCCCGACGCGGCGGGCGCCTGATGCTCAAGGTCTGCAGCCGGGCCGAGGCCGAGAAGGAAATGGCGGCGGCTGCGCGTCTCGGCGTCCGCTTCGTCGCTATGGGCGAGCCGGATTATCCGAAGACCCTCCAGGCCATCGACACCGCGCCGCCGCTGATCGGCCTGCGCGGCAGCGCCGCGGTGCTGGCCAAGCCTTCCGTCGCCATCGTCGGCTCGCGCAACGCCTCCGCCTCGGGCCTGACCTTCGCCGAGCGCCTCTCGCGGCAGCTCGGCGAGGCGGGTTACGTCGTCGTGTCGGGGCTGGCGCGCGGCATCGACACCAAGGCGCACAAGGCGAGCCTCGGGACCGGGACGATCGCCGTCCTGGCCGGCGGGCACGACCGGGTCTATCCCGCCCAGAACGAGCCGCTGCTGCAGGCGATTCTCGAGCAGGGCGGGGCGGTGATCTCCGAGATGCCCATGGGCTGGGAGCCGCGCGGGCGCGACTTTCCGCGCCGCAACCGCATCGTCTCCGGTCTTTCCTATGGGGTCGTGGTGGTGGAGGCTGCCCGACGCTCCGGCTCGCTCATTACGGCGCGGTTCGCCCTGGAGCAGGGGCGCGAGGTTTTTGCCGTGCCGGGCTCGCCGCTCGACCCGCGGGCGGAGGGCACCAACGACCTCATCCGCGACGGCGCCACTCTCTGCGCCGGGATCGAGCATGTCACCGCCGTGCTGGAGCCCCTGATCGCATCGGGCCCACGCCTGGACCGCCACGCCGAGGAACCCCATTACCCGATCGGAATCGAGGAACTCTGGGACGAACTCGACCTGCCCGGCATCGCCCCGGCGCCGACCCGGCCGGTCATGCCTGCAACGGGCCTCGAAGAGGAGGAAGGGGACGGCGAGGTGCGCCTGATCACGTTCCTTGGACCCTCGCCCGTTGCCATCGACGACCTCGTCCGGCAGTCGGGCCTGCCGATCCGCACCGTCCAGATGGCGCTCCTGGAACTCGAGATCGCCGGGCGTCTCGAGCGCCACGGGGGCAACGCGGTGTCGCTGATCGGGCCTTAGGGCCCTTTCTCGCCATCCTGCACGGCCCGGATCGCCTCCAGCCGCGCCATGTCGAGAAGATAGGCGAGGAGGTCGAGCTTCGCCCGCCGGGCGAGGTAGGACAGTTCCGCTGAGAACTCCGCCACGTATTGGGCCGTCTCGGCCGGCGTCATGGGAAGATCGTGCACAGCGTCGCCATCGGTCGCCAGCGGATCCTCTTGTGCGGACGGAGCCTTCCCGGAACGGCGCAGGGCTTTGGTCATGAGGGCGAAACTGTCTCAGTGTTGCAATTTTCCTAGTTAGCAGCACAACCGTAATCAATACAAGACGTATTATTTAACCTTCGGTTGTAAAAGATCCTTCGATCGTCAACCAAGCAGCGAGATCAGAAGCGGCATCGAGACCAGGGCCAGGAGGGTCTGCAGCGTCAGGATCTCTGCCATGAGCCCGGCATTGCCGCCCATCTGGCGGGCGAGGACATAGGATGCGCTGGCCGAGGGCACGGAAGCGGCGATCACGGTGACCGTCATGTCGCTGCCCGAAACGCCGACGGAACCGGCATAGGCCCAGGCGATCAGCGGCAGGAGAACGAGCTTCAAGGCGGCCGAGAGGGCATGCGGCAGGCCGGGGCTGGCGAGCCGGCGGATGTCCAGCCCCGCTCCGACGATGAGGAGCCCCGCCGCGAGCGCCGCCCGACCGATGACGTCGATATAGGCGGCAAGCGGCTTCGGCAGCGGCGGGGCCAGGAGGTTGAGGGCGAGCCCCACCGCGCAGGACCAGATGAACGGGTTGGTCACGAAGGAGCGCAGGATGGCCCAGGGGCTCTGCCGGGGCTGGCCGGCGAAGCGGATGAAGACATAGAAGGCGAGCAGGTTGAGGAGCGGCACCATGGCCGCGATGGCGACGGCGATCAGGGCGATGCCGCGCTGCCCGAACAGGCTGCCTGCGACGGCAAGGCCCACAAAGGTGTTCCAGCGCGTCGCGCCCTGGAAGATCGAGGTGAAGCTCGGGCCGTCGATGCCGCAGCGGCGCTCCAGCAGGGGGCGCAGCGCCAGCACCAGCACGGCCACGGTCAGGATCGCACCCACGAGCGCACCGCCGACGCCGAGGACCGGCACGGCGGAGAGGTCGGCGCGAGACAGGGTGTCGATGATGAGGGCCGGAAAGAAGATCACGTAGGTGACCCGCTCCAGCCCGGACCATTGCTGCTCGCTCACGAAGCCCGTCGACCGGCAGAGCCAGCCGGTGGCGATGATGAGGAAGGTGGGGATCAGGCTGGCGAAGACGGCGGACATGGACGAGCCGGGGAAGGGGCCGGCGGGAGCGGCCGGGCAGGAGCGGAGCGCAGGAGCCGCTTAAAGGCTGGCGGGGCGCTCGACAAGCGCCCGTGAAGCTTGCATTGGAATCAGGCTCCTGTGCTCCACTTGTCTTTCTCCTCGCCCAGCAGAGGCCCCATGATCCAGGTGACCAATTCCATCGCTCTCGACGAGGCCGAACTGCAGGAGAGCTTCATCCGCGCCTCGGGCCCGGGAGGCCAGAACGTCAACAAGGTGGAAACCGCCGTGCAGCTGCGCTTCGACGTGCGCAACTCGCCCTCGCTGCCGGATTTTGTGAAGGAGAAGCTGGAGCGGATAGCCGGCAGTCGCATGACGAACGACGGCGTGCTGATCATCACGGCCCAGCGCTTCCGCGCCCAGGAGCGCAACCGGGAGGATGCGGTTGAGCGCCTCGTCGAGCTGATCCGGCAGGCCACCGAGCGGCCGAAGCCGCGCCGGCCCACGCGGCCGACGCTCGCCTCCAAGAAGCGCCGGCTGGAGGCGAAGGGCCGCCGCTCCGAGATCAAGAAGGGCCGCAGCGCCAAGCCGGGTCTCGACTAACCCTCATGCCGGGGCGGGTAGCTGTGCTCGCCGCCCCGGAAATCCGAGACCGTGTGGCAGCCTGCATGCTCCCGAAGGGCATCCGGCCCGATGACGGCCTTCCCGTGACCACCGGGAATGTCGAGGATGTAGGTGGGCTGGCACAGGCCCGAGATCCGGCCGCGCAGGCCCGCCACGAGGGCGCGACCCTCCTCGATGGAGAGGCGGAAATGGCTCGTGCCGGGGGCGAGGTCCGGATGATGCAGGTAGTAGGGCTTCACCCGCGTCTCCACGAAGGCCCGCATGAGGGCGGCAAGCGTCTCGGGATCGTCGTTGACCCCTTTCAGCAGCACCGACTGGCTGATCATCACGATGCCCGCATCCACCAGCCGGGCGCAGGCGGCGCGTGCGTCCGCGGTCAGCTCGCGCGGATGGTTGGCGTGGAGCGCCACGTAGGCCGTCTTGCCGCTCGCCTTCAGCGCCGCGATCAGCGCCGCATCGATCCGCTCCGGCTCCACCACCGGCACGCGGGTGTGGAAGCGGACGATCTTCACGTGCTCGATGGCGGAAAGCCGGCGCATGATCTCGGTCAGGCGCCGCGGGGAGAGCACCAGCGGATCGCCGCCGGTGAGGATCACCTCCCAGACTTCCTTGTGCTCCGCGATGTAGGCGAAGGCCCTGTCCATGGCTTCCGGCGAGAGGGTGCCGAGCCCCTGCGGCCCCACCATCTCGCGGCGGAAGCAGAAGCGGCAATAGACCGGGCAGACATGAACGGCCTTGAGCAGCACCCGGTCCGGGTAGCGATGGACGATGCCCTCGACGGGGGAATGCGCCAGATCGCCGATGGGATCGCCCCGCTCCTCGGGCGTGGTGGTCAGCTCCGCCGCATCGGGCACGAACTGCCGGGCGATCGGGTCGTTCCGGTCGTTGCGGTCGATGAGCCCGGCCATGGCAGGGCTGACGGCGACGGCATAGCGCTCGGCCACGCGCTCGATCTCCCGCAGATCCTCGGGCGCGATGAGGCCGGCCTCGATCAGTTCCGCCGGGGTGCGCAGGGGGCGCGGGCCGTTCATCGGCCCGTCTCCGGCACGGGAGCCCAGAGTACCTGCTCGATGCGGGAGGCGCCGGTGGCGAGCATCACCAGCCGGTCGAAGCCCAGCGCGATGCCGCTGGCTTCCGGCATGTGGGCGAGCGCTGCCAGAAAGTCCTCGTCCACGGGATAGCGTTCGCCATAGACCCGCATCTTTTCGGCCATTTCCGCCTCGAAGCGGCGGCGCTGTTCCGCCGGATCGGTCAACTCGCCGAAGGCGTTGGCAAGCTCCACCCCGCAGGCATAGAGCTCGAACCGCTCCGCCACCCGCGGGTCGCGGGCGGTCGGGCGGGCGAGGGCCGCCTCCGCCACCGGGTATTCGTCCAGGATCGTGGCGCGCCCGAGGCCGAGATTGGGCTCGACCCGCTCCACGATGACCCGGCTGAACAGGTCCGCCCAGGTGTCGTCCTCGGCCACCCGCAGACCCGCCGCCTTGAGGCTGGCGGCCAGGTGCTCCCGGTCGGTTTCGCCGCTCCGGTCGATGGAGGCCAGGAGGTCGATGCCGGCGAAGCGCTCGAAGGCCTCGGCCACGCTCAGGCGCTCCGGCTCCCGGAGAGGATCGGTCTCGCGGCCGCGATAGCGGAGCGTGCGGGTGCCCGCCGTCTCCGCGGCCAGGGCCAGGATCTCCCCGCAATCCCGCATGAGGGTCTCGTAGGGCTCGCCGGCCCTGTACCATTCCAGCATCGTGAATTCCGGATGGTGCAGGGGGCCGCGCTCCCGGTTTCGGTAGACATGGGCGAAGCACGCGATGCGCCTCTCGCCCGCAGCCAAAAGCTTCTTGCAGGCGAATTCCGGAGAGGTGTGGAGATAGAGGGGCGCCCGGGAACCATCGAGGCCGGTGGCCTCCGTGGCGAAGGCATGAAGATGGGCCTCGTTCCCCGGCGAGGTCTGGAGCGCGGCAGCGTCGACCTCCACGAAGTCGCGGGCCGCGAAGAAGCCGCGCAGGGCCGCCTGGATCCGGTTCCGGCCCAAGAGGAAGGGCCGGCGGTCGGCATGGACGTGGGGCGTCCACCAGGGGGAGGGGGCGGCGAGGGGCTTGTCCATTCCAAAGGGTTCCGCGAGGTCGGACTGGCGATTTGCGCGAAGATAGGCTACTTGCGGCACCGAAACCGTTTTCGGTGCCACTGGGGGCAGGACGATCCGACCCTCACGACGCGCCCCTATCTGTCACAAGGAAAGCTTCCCGTGAAGGTCATCGCCTCTTCGCTCCGCAAAGGCAATGTCGTCGACATCGACGGCAGGCTCTATGTGGTCCTCACTGCCCAGAACATCCACCCCGGCAAGGGCACGCCTGTCACCCAGCTCGATATGCGCCGCATCTCCGATGGCGTGAAAGTCTCCGAGCGCTACCGCACCACGGAGCAGGTGGAGCGCGCCTTCGTGGAGGACCGTGAGCACACCTTCCTTTACGAGGACGGCGAGGGCTTCCACTTCATGAACCCGGAGACCTACGACCAGGTGGTCGTGCCCGAGGACATCATCGGCGACCAGAAGCCCTACCTCCAGGAAGGCATGGCCGTGATGCTCTCGACCCACAACGGCGTTCCGATCGCCATCGAGCTGCCCGCCCGCGTCACCCTCGAGATCGTCGACACCGAGCCGGTGGTGAAGGGCCAGACGGCCTCCTCGTCCTACAAGCCCGCCACGCTCTCCAACGGCGTGCGCACCATGGTGCCGCCCCACATCACCGCCGGCACCCGCGTCGTGATCATGACGGAAGACGGCTCCTACGTGGAGCGTGCGAAGGACTAAAGGGGCCCTACAACACCACGAAGCCCTCATCCTGAGGGGATTGCATCAGCAATCCGTCTCGAAGGACGAGGGTGTCTCCAGTGTTTTCTGGAGCCTCCTTCGAGACGCCGCTTCGCGGCTCCTCAGGATGAGGTCGGTGTATGTGAAAAGGCTAACAGACCTTGCAGGGCAGGAGGTTTCGGTGGAGGCTCACCGGCCGTCCTGCCCTTTCTCATTCTGCCAAGTCGAGCGGTTTCATGACGAGCGGTTTCGCCAATCCTATCAACCCTCTGGTCGCCGATGTCGGCACCCCTCCGATTCCGGAGGCGCAGGCCTGGGTCCGGCGCTATGACGGGTCCTACGGGCCGCTCATCAACCTCTCCCAGGCCGTGCCGGGCAACCCGCCGCATCCGGATCTGCTGGAGCGGATGGCCGCCATCGCCGGATCGGCGGCCGGATCGCAATACGGTGCCATCAACGGCGATGCTTCTCTCAGGGAAGCCTATGCGGCCGACCTCTCGCGCCTCTATGAGGGGCGCATCCAACCGGAGGACATTGCGGTCACCGCCGGCTGCAACATGGCCTTCTTCGCCGCCATGATGCTCCTCGCCCATCGCGGCGAGGCGGTGCTGCTGCCGACGCCCTGGTACTTCAACCACCAGATGACGCTCGACATGCTCGGCATCGAGCCCCGCCCGCTGCCCTGCCGCGCGGAGCATGGATTCGTGCCGCGCATCGAGGATGCCGAGGCGCTGATCGACGGGAAGGTGCGGGCCATCGTGCTGGTGACGCCCAACAACCCGACCGGCGCCGTTTATCCAGCGCATATGATCGAGAGCTTCGCCCAGCTCTGCCGGCGACGCGGCATTTATCTCGTGATCGACGAAACTTACCGGGATTTCCTGCCGCAGGGCGTGAACCGCGCGCACGGGTTGTTCACCGCCGAGGGCTGGCGCGACACGGTGATCCAGCTCTACTCGTTCTCGAAATCCTACGCGATCCCGGGCCATCGCACCGGCGCCATCACGGCGGACGCGAAACTCATCGAGCAGGTGGCCAAGATTCTCGACTGCATCCAGATCTGCGCACCGCGCACCGCCCAGGGCGCGCTGCCTTGGGCAGTCGAGGCCCTGCGCGATTGGCGCGAGGGGAACCGGGCCGAGATCAACCGGCGTGCACAGGTTTTTCAGGCCGCGCTTGCGCCTCTGCCGGAATGGAGGATCGAGTCGGTCGGCGCCTATTTCGCCTATCTCCGCCACCCGTTCCCGCAGGCGAAGGCGCAGCAGGTGGCGGAGAGGCTGGCGACGGAGCGGGGCGTTCTGTGCCTGCCGGGAAGCTATTTCGGTCCAGGCCAGGAGGGCCATCTGCGGGCGGCCATCGCCAATGTGGGTGCGGATGTCCTGAGCGGGCTGACGGAGCGCTTTCGCGGCCTGACGCTCTGATACCTCCTCGGAGGCAAGACCACATTCTGCCGGCCCGACCCTTGGCGGATGGTGGGGCGACGGTTACTCTCTTGAGGAGACAAGGCATCCGGATGGATGCTCGGGGAATCGTTTTGACCGTCAAGGCAGACGCGACGACAGATGCAGGCGACAGGCTTGTCGAGCCGCTGGGCGGATCGGCGAACGGCTCGTCCTGGGCGCTCGACCGCTCCGCTCCCCGGCGGCCCGAGGCGCGTCGCCGCCCCTCGCGGACCTATGCCGCGCTCGATCTCGGCACGAACAACTGCCGCCTTCTCATTGCCGAGCCTGCCCATTTCGGCTTCCGCGTCGTGGATGCCTTCTCTCGCATCGTGCGCCTCGGCGAGGGCCTGGGCCTCGGCAACCGCCTGAGCGACGGTGCGATCGAACGCACCCTCGACGCCCTGAGCGTGTGCCGCGAGAAGATGGCCGCGAAGGATGTGAGGCGCGCCCGCCTCGTGGCGACGGAAGCCTGCCGCCTCGCGGAGAACGGCCCCGCCTTCGTGGAGCGCGTGCGCGACGAGCTCGACCTGGAACTCGAGATCGTCGACCGCAAGACGGAGGCCTATCTCGCCGTGACGGGCTGCGCCTCTCTGGTGGATCCCAAGGCCCATTCGGTGATCGTGTTCGACATCGGCGGCGGTTCCACCGAAATCGCATGGCTCGACGGCCAGGCGCCCCATGCCTACGACGACCCGTGCAAGCGCATCCGTGCCTGGGATTCGCTCCCCGTGGGCGTGGTGACGCTGGCGGAGCGCCACGGCGGCATCGACGTGACCCCCGAGAGCTTCGAAGGCATGGTGGAGGAGGTGTCGGAGCTGCTGATGGACTTCGCCCTCGTGGCGGCGCAGGCCGGGCGGGCGCAGAACTTCCATCTGCTCGGAACCTCGGGAACCGTCACCACCGTCGGCGGCATTCATCTCGGGCTTGCGCGCTACGACCGGCGCCGGGTCGATGGGATGTGGATGCGTCACGGCGAGATCTCGACAGTGATGCAGCGCCTGCTCCATTCCAATTTCAGGCAGCGCGCCGAGAATCCCTGCATCGGCAAGGAGCGCGCCGATCTGGTGCTGGCGGGCTGCGCCATTCTCGAGGCGATCCGGCGGGCCTTCCCCTCGGAACGCCTGCGGATCGCGGACCGCGGACTGCGCGAAGGAATGTTGATGAAGATGATGCGAGAGGATTCGGTGTGGCGAGGGGGCAGCCAACGGTGAGTGCCAAGTCCGGTTCGGGTGTCCGCAACCTCAAGCAGCGCGTGAAGACCGCCAACAAGCGGTCCCTGTCTTCGCAGAAATGGCTGGAACGCCAGCTCAACGACCCCTATGTCGCCCGCGCCAAGCGCGAGGGCTACCGCTCGCGCGCGGCCTTCAAGCTGCTCGAGATCGACGAAAAGTACCACCTCCTGAAGCCCGGCCAGCGCGTCGTCGACCTCGGCGCCGCGCCTGGGGGCTGGTCGCAGATCGCCGCCAAGAAGGTCGGAGCGAAGGGCAGGGTCGTCGGCATCGACCTCCTGCCCATCGATCCCATGCCCGGCGTCGAGTTCATCCAGCTCGACTTCCTGGACGAGAGCGCCCCCGGCAAGCTGATCGAGATGCTGGGAGGGCCTGCCGACATCGTGATGTCGGACATGGCCGCCAACACCACCGGCCACAAGAAGACGGACCACCTGCGGATCATCGGCCTCGCCGAGGCGGCGATCTACTTCGCCCGCGAGATCCTGGCCCCGGGCGGCGCCTTCATCGCCAAGGTGTTCCAGGGGGGCACGGAAAACCAGCTTCTGGCGGACCTCAAGCGCGACTTCGCCGTGGTGCGCCACGTCAAGCCGGCGGCGAGCCGCGCCGATTCGGCGGAACTCTATGTGCTGGCGACCGGTTTCCGGGGACGGGCGGACGAAACGCCTGAAGCCTGACGGCTTCCATTCAAGTCTCGGATACCAGGGAGCCTCGACCATGGCAGCGCACCGGATCGGCATCATCGGCCTCGGCAAGATCGCGCAGGACCAGCATCTGCCCGTGATCAGGACCAACCCGAACTTCGAGCTTCTCGCCGTGTCGAGCACGCGCGGGCTCTCCCATGAGGATGCGAAACACACCTTTCAGGATTACCGCGAGCTCCTGAAGCTGCCCGACCTCGATGCGGTGTCGATCTGCACCCCGCCGCAGGTCCGCCACATCATCGCCCGCGAGGCGCTGCTCGCCGGCAAGAGCGTGCTGCTGGAAAAGCCGCCGGCCGCCACTTTAAGCGAGCTCGAGGATCTGAAGGCCCTTGCCGCAAAGACCGGCAAGGTGGTCTTCACCACCTGGCATGCCCAGTACAACAAGGCCGTCGAGGAGGCCAAGAAGGCGCTCGCCGGATGGTCGATCAAGCGCCTTCAGGTCACCTGGAAGGAGGACGTGCGGCACTGGCATCCGGGCCAGCAGTGGATCTGGGAGGCGGGCGGCTTCGGGGTCTTCGATCCTGGCATCAACGCGCTCTCCATCGTGACCCGCATCATGCCGGAGCCGGTCTTCATCAAGGCCTCGACCCTGCAATTCCCGGCCAACCGCGACGCGCCCATCGCCGCCGACCTGACCTTCTCCATGAGTCATGGGGCGGGCGATCTTCAGGCGGTGTTCGACTGGCGCCAGACCGGGCCGCAGACCTGGGACATCGAGGTGGAGACCGAAGCGGGCATGCACCTGAAGCTCACCCATGGCGGCAGCTGCCTGGAGATCGGCGGGCGGCTGGTGGTGCAGGAGGAGCCTGCCGAGTACCAGGGAATCTACCGGCGCTTCGACGCCCTCCTGACCATCGGTCATTCCGAAGTCGACGACGCCCCCTTCCGCCTCGTGGCCGACGCCTTAATGATCGGCAAGCGGGTGCAGGTGGAGGCGTTCGAGGATTGATCCTCGTTCTAAAGCGTCATCCCGGACGGCGGAGCCTATCCGGGATCGTTCTCAGGACAAAGCGCCATTCTCGTCTAGCGATCCCGGGTTCTGCTCCGCAGCCCCGGGATGACGCTATGAATGGCCTCTACGCCAAATTCTTCTTCAAAAACGCCACCGTCCGCTGCCACGCCAGATCCGCGGCGGCCTTGTCGTAGCGGGCGGCGTTGGTGTCGTTGTTGAAGGCGTGGTTGACGCCCTCGTACATGTGGATCTCGTAGGTCTTGCCCGCCTGCCTGAGGGCTGCCTCGTAGGCCGCGATGCCGGCATTGATGCGCTCGTCGAGGCCCGCGTAGTGCAGCATGATCGCGGCCTGGATCTTCGGCACGTCCTCGGCCTTGGGCTGGCCGCCGTAATAGGCGACGCCCGCATTGAGGTTCGGCTCGTTCACCGCGAGGTTGTTCACCGCGCCGCCGCCCCAACAGAAGCCGATGGCGCCGACCTTGCCGTTGCTGTCCGGGCGGTCCTTCAGGTAGGCGACCGCCGCCCTGCCGTTGGCGATCACGTCCGGCTGCTTCAATTGGCCGATCATCTCGCGGCCCTTGTCCTCGTCCGCGGGCGTGCCGCCCATGGGAGAGAGGTAGTCGACGCCGAGCGCAACGAATCCTTCCGCCGCCATGCGACGGGTGACGTCCTTGATATGCGGATTAAGCCCGCGATTCTCGTGGATGACGATCACGGTCGGCAGCTTGGCCTGAGCGTCCTTCGGCTTCACCAGATAGCCCTTGAGGCCGGCCTGCCCGCCGGGAATGTCCACGGTCTCGGCCGTGATCCGCGGGTCGTTTTCGGGGATCGTCTGCGCCTGGGCGTAGTTGTTCTGGAGGATCGGCAGGAGGGCCGTCGCGGCCGCCGTGCTGCCCGCGAGAGCCGCGAGCCTGTCGAGGAAGGAGCGGCGGCTCATGCCGCCATGGGTGAAGTCGTCGTAGAGGTCGATGATGCGCTGATCCATGGTGGCCTCCTGGTCCGAGGCGGATGGTAAAGCAATCCTATCGCCGTTCTACCTCCTCACCGAGATTTGTAGTGCCGTCGCCCAGGCCTGTGGCGGGTGGCCTGCGCTCCACGGCCCGGTGCCCCGACATCTCGGCGCCCGCATTCGGCGAGAGGCGCAGGAAGACGAAGCCGGACAGGGCCGACACGGCGGCGACGGCCCAGAAGGCGGGTCCGAAATCCGCCGCCGTGATCCCGGGCGTACCGTCGAGGGTCGACGCGGTTTCCAGCACGAGAGCGCCGAAGGCCACGCCGATGCTGAGCGAGACCTGCTGCAGGGCGCTTCCCAGGCTCGTGGCGTAGCTCATCTCCCGATTGGAGATTTCCGCATAGCCGATGGCGTTGAGGCTGGTGAACTGGAGCGAGCGGAAGCAGCCGCCGACCAGAAGGATGATCATGATGAGCCAGTGCGGCGTCTCGGGAGTGAAGAACCCGTTGGCCGCCACGAAGGCGGCGCCGATGAAGGCGTTGATGGCCAGGAGCCGTCGGAAGCCCGTGCGTTCGAGGATGCGCTTGGCCATGGTCTTCATGAACAGGGCGCCCACGGCCGCGATGAAGGTGAGAGAGCCCGAGGCGAGCGGACCCAAGCCGAAGCCCACCTGCAGCATCAGCGGCAGCAGGAACGGGATCGCCCCGATGCCGATGCGGAACAGGGAGCCGCCCACGACGCTCGCCCGAAAGGTCGGCACCTTGAGCAGGCTGAGATGCAGGACCGGGTAGGGGGTGCGTCTTGCGTGAAAAACGTAGAGAACCAGGCTGATCGCACCGATCACGGTGCATCCGAGCGAGATCTCGGCCGGAATGAGATGCTGACCGGTGGTGGAGAAGCCGAGCATCAGCAGGGAGAATCCCACGCCGGTGAGCAGAAACCCGATGAGGTCGAGGGGCGGGGTGTCGTCCTCCCTGATATTCGGCACGAACATCACGGCGCAGACGATGCCGAGGATCCCGATGGGGATGTTGATGAAGAAGATCCAGCGCCAGTGAAAATACTCGGTGATGAAGCCCCCGAGGGGCGGCCCGATGATCGGGCCGATGAGGGCCGGGATCGTGAGGGTTGCCAGCGCCTGCACCACCTCGCTGCGGGCGACGCTGCGCAGGAGCACGAGGCGTCCGACCGGCACCATCATGGCCCCGCCGGCGCCCTGGACGAAGCGGGAGAACACGAACCATTCGAGGGAATTGGCGGCCGCGCAGGCCAGGGAGCCTGCCATGAACACGCCGATGGCGGCCGTGAAGATGGTTCTGGCGCCGTACTTGTCCGCCATCCAGCCCGAGATCGGGATGAAGATCGCGAGGCTCACCAGATAGGAGGTCAGCGCCAGCTTGAGGGCGATAGGCTCCGTTCCCAGGTCCTGAGCGATCATCGGCAGGGAGGTGGAGATCACGGTCGAATCCATGTTCTCCATGAACAGGGCGGTCGCGATGATCAGCGGGAGAAGGCGGGATTGGCGCATGACTCGTCGGACTTAGCGCCATGTAACCCCGGTGCAAAGGGTGAAACGGCGCATTGCAGATCTTCTGGGGACGCGTCTCTGAGCCCTTTGCTAAGTCGAAACCCCGTGCTACGGACCCGTGCCAACTCGCCAAAGCGTTATCCGTCCACCGCGCACCCCTTAAAGGAGTTGGTCCATGGCCTCCCTATTCGCCGAAAAGATCATCGAGGGACTGACCTTCGATGACGTGCTGCTCCGGCCCGGCCGCTCGGAGGTCATGCCCAGCGACGTGGACGTCGCGACCCGGCTGACCAAGACCATCCGCCTCAACATGCCGATCATCGCCTCGGCCATGGATACGGTGACGGAGGCCCGCATGGCCATCGCCATGGCCCAGAACGGGGGCCTCGGCGTGATCCACCGCAATCTCGAGCCGGAGGCCCAGGCCGAGCAGGTGCGCCTCGTGAAGCGCTACGAGTCTGGCATGGTGATGAACCCCATCACCATCCATCCGGACGAGACCTTGGCGGATGCGCTGGCCATGATGAAGCATCACGGCATCTCGGGCATTCCGGTGGTCGAGCGCGGACCGGCAGGGGCCAAGGGCAAGCTCGTCGGCATCCTCACCAACCGCGACGTGCGCTTTGCCAGCAATCCGGGCCAGAAGGTTTCGGAGCTCATGACCAAGGACCGGCTGATCACGGTCCGCGAGGGCGTGAGCCAGGACGAGGCCCGGCACCTCCTGCACCAATTCCGCATCGAGAAGCTCCTGGTCGTCGACGATCATTTCCGCTGCATAGGCCTGATCACCGTGAAGGACATCGAGAAGCAGGTGGCCTATCCGAACGCCGCCAAGGATGCCCAGGGACGCCTGCTGGTCGCCGCCGCCACCACCACGGGCGAGCAGGGTTTTGAGCGCGCCGAGCGCCTCATCGATGCGGGCTGCGACGTGGTGGTGGTCGACACTGCCCACGGCCACTCGGTGAAGGTGCTGGAGAGCGTCGCCCGGGTGAAGAAGCTCTCGAACGCCGTTCAGGTCGTGGCCGGCAACGTGGCGACCCGGGAGGGCGCCCAGGCGCTCATCGATGCCGGTGCCGATGCGATCAAGGTCGGCATCGGGCCGGGCTCCATCTGCACCACCCGCATCGTGGCGGGCGTCGGCGTGCCGCAGCTCACCGCGATCATGGATTGCGTGGAGGAATGCCACAAGCAGGGCGTCCCCGTGATCGCCGACGGCGGCATCAAGTATTCGGGCGACCTGGCCAAGGCGATCGCCGCCGGGGCCGATGCGGCGATGCTGGGTTCGCTGTTCGCCGGCACCGACGAGGCGCCGGGCGAGGTCGTGCTGTACCAGGGGCGCAGCTACAAGGGCTATCGCGGCATGGGCTCGATCGGCGCCATGGCCCGCGGCTCGGCCGACCGCTACTTCCAGCAGGAAATCTCAACCCAGAAGCTGGTGCCCGAGGGTGTGGAAGGCCGCGTCCCCTACAAGGGTCCGGTGTCCAACGTCATCCACCAGCTTGTGGGCGGCCTGCGCGCGGCCATGGGCTACACCGGCAGCCGCACCATCGCCGAGATGCAGACGAACAGCCGGTTCGTGCGCATCACCAACGCGGGCCTGCGCGAAAGCCACGTCCACGACATCACCATCACGGCCGAGGCGCCGAACTACCGGCATGGCGCCTGAGCCGGGGGCCTGAACCGCAACGGGACGGGCCCCGGCGCATGGCTGGGGCCCATACGGCATTGCTTGATCGGCGGCCCGGAACGTCCGATATGGGCGCCTCCTTCAGCCAATCGACTGTGCCGACATGACCCCCGCTGCCCGCCTTCAGGCCATCATCGAACTCTATGCCGAGGTGATGGCCACCCCGCGGCCGGCGGACACCGTCGTGTCCGCCTGGTTCCGCGCCCGCCGCTACATCGGGTCGAAGGACCGCGCCGCCGTGGCCGAGGCGCTGTACAACCTGCTGCGCCGCCATGCGCGGCTGGGCTGGTGGCTGGAACGCCTCGGCGCCGCCGACACTCCCCGCACGCGCGTCCTGGCCGACCAGATCCTGGCCCGCGGCCGGCGCGCGGACACCCTCATCGGCCTGTTCTCCGGCGGCCGGTTCGGACCCGCGGAACTGGACGACGCCGAGCGGCGCTTGGCCCGCGCGCTGGAAACCCACACCCTCGAACACCCGGAAATGCCCGACGCCGTGCGCCTGGAATGCCCGGCCTGGGCGGAGTCGTCGTTGCGCGCGGCACTGGGCGACCGGTTCGTGCCCGAGATGGCGCACCTGTTGGAACCGGCGCCCCTGGACCTGCGGGTCAACGCGGTGAAGGCCACCCGTGAAGAGGTGCTGGCCGGGTTGGAGGAGGCCGGAATCAAGGCCCGCCCGACGCGCCTGTCGCCCTGGGGCATCCGCGTCGAGGGGCGTCCGCCCATTGCGCAGACCGAGCTGTTCCGCAACGGGCTGATCGAGATCCAGGACGAGGGCTCGCAACTGCTGGCGCTGCTGCTGGGCGCGCGGCCCGGCCATCAGGTCGTGGATTTCTGCGCCGGTGCCGGCGGCAAGTCGCTCGCCATCGCCGCCATGATGGCGAACAAGGGCCGGGTGATCGCCAGCGACGTGCTGGCGAACCGGTTGAAGCGCGGGGCGGAACGCTTCCGCCGTGCCGGCCTGCACAACATTGAAACCCGTCCGCTCTCGTCCGAACGGGACCCGTGGGTGAAGCGGCACAAGGCCATGTTCGACCGGGTCCTGGTGGACGCGCCGTGCACCGGCACCGGGACGTGGCGGCGCAATCCCGACTCCCGCTGGCGGCTGCTTGGGCCGGCCCTGCCGGAGCTGACGGCGCTCCAGGGCCGCATTCTCGAGTCCGCCGCGCGGCTGGTGAAGCCGGGCGGGAGGCTGGTCTATGCGACCTGCTCGCTTCTGCCGGACGAGAACGAGGCCCAGGTGGATGCCTTCCTGGCCGGACACCCGGATTTCGTGCGGGTGCCGGCGGCCGAGGCGTGGGCGCAGTCGATGGCGGCCCTCGGCGGCACACCGTTTCCCGGCGGCGGCCCCGACATGAGGCTGACGCCCGCCCGCGACGAAACCGACGGCTTCTACGGGGCGGTCCTGGAACGCCGCGCGCCGGCCGCCGAAGGGCCTGATCCCGTCGCCGACCCGAGCCCTCCCTCCGACGCATAGGCCCGTATTCTTCCGGGCGGTCCGCGGTGACGCATCGCGGACCCTTGCCGTCCGTTCCGGCGTTGCTCACACTGGGTTCCTAGATGGTCCGTTGCCGGTCCAAGGAGGGTGACCGCCCATGTCGCGCAACGCCAGACCAGTCACCCGGGCGAGGGCGCCATGAGGGCGCAGGACGGCACGGTCGCGCGCCCGGCCGTGGGCCAGGTCCGCCGGGCCGTTCCGGCCGATGCGGCCGCGTTGGCGCAGGCCGATGTCCGGGCATGGCACGAAACCTATCCCGGCATCGTGCCGCAGCGTTTCCTTGACCGCCTGGATCCCCGGTACCGGGGCCGCTACTGGGACTCCATGCTGCGCGCCCCCGGGCGCCGGCCGGAAAGCGTGGTGTTCGTCGCCGAGATGGCCGGGCACGGCGTGGTCGGGTTCGGCGGCTGCGGGGACGAGCGGGTGGGCCTGCCCCACGTCGACGGCGAGTTCCATGCCCTTTACCTGCTGAAGGTCGCCCAGGGCCTCGGCCTCGGCCAGCGGCTGATGCAGTCGATGGCACGGGAATTGATCCTGCGCGGCTGCCGGACCGCATCGGTCTGGGTGCTGCGGGACAACGCCCGCGCGCGCAGGTTCTACGAGAAAATGGGCGGGCGGCTGACCGCCGAACGGCCGTTGGATTTCGACGGCACCGCGGTGATGGAGACGGCCTACACCTGGCCGGACGTCCGCCGTGTCCTTGATCGAGAGGGGGCGCCATGAATGTGATCATCCGTCCGGCACGCCCGCAGGATGCGACGCAGATCGCGCGTGTCCACGTGTCGAGCTGGCGGTCCACATATCCGGGGATGCTGCCGTCGAACTATCTGGTCCGCATGTCCGTGCCGGTCCAGGCCGAACGCTGGCGCCGGCAGTTGCGGGATCCGCAACGGGCCAAGGGTACCTTCGTCGTGGCGGCCAGCAGCAGTGTCACGGGGACCGGCGTGGTCGGGTTCGGGTCCTGCGGCGCGCAGCGCACCGCGCTGGACGGGTTCCGGGGCGAATTCTACACGATCTACCTGCTGGACGAGGTGCAGGGCTTCGGCCTGGGCCGGCACCTGATGGCGGCCATGGCGGCCGACATGATGGGCGGCGGCATGGACTCCGCCCTGGTCTGGGTGCTGGGGAACAACCCGGCCCGTTGGTTCTACGAACGGCTGGGGGGCGAGAAGGTCGCCGAAATGCCGTCCGAGTTCGCCGGCGGCGCCATCACCGAGGTCGCGTACGGTTGGCGCGACCTGGCACCACTCGCCCGCTTGTCGGCAGGGCCGCGGGTGCGGTAGGGTCCCCGGCCTTCGCAACCCGATTGCGCGAAGGCCGCGCCGACAAGGGGCGCCGACCGCGCTGGAACGGCCCGCCCCCATGTCCGCATCCCAAATGTCCGCATCCAAAGACTCCGTTTCCGAAATCGTCCTGATCCTCGATTTCGGTTCGCAGGTGACCCAGCTCATCGCGCGCCGGGTGCGCGAGGCCGGAGTCTATTGCGAGATCCACCCCTTCACCTTCCCGGCCGAACGGATCCGGGCGATGGCGCCCAAGGCCATCATCCTGTCCGGTGGCCCGGCCTCGGTCACCGAAGCGGGCAGCCCCCGCGCGCCGCAGGCGGTGTTCGAGATGGGCGTGCCGGTGCTGGGCATCTGCTACGGCCAGCAGACCATGTGCATGCAACTCGGCGGCATGGTCGAGGGCAGCGACCACCGCGAGTTCGGCCGCGCCTTCGTCGATGTGCGCGAGCCGTCCGCCCTGTTCGACGGCGTCTGGAAGCCGGGCGCCCGCGAGCAGGTGTGGATGAGCCACGGCGACCGCGTCACCCGCCTTCCCGAAGGATTCCGGGTCGTCGCCACCAGCGAGGGCGCACCCTATGCCGCCGTCGCCGACGAGGACCGCCGCTTCTACGGCATCCAGTTCCACCCCGAGGTGGTGCACACCCCGCACGGGCACGAGCTGATCAAGAACTTCCTGTTCGGTGTCGCCGGCTGCCGGGGCGACTGGACCATGGCCGCCTTCCGGCAGGAGGCGGTGGCCCGCATCCGTGCCCAGGTGGGCAAGGGCCGGGTCATCTGCGGCCTGTCCGGCGGTGTGGACAGCTCGGTCGCGGCCGTCCTGATCCACGAGGCGATCGGCGACCAGTTGACCTGCATCTTCGTGGACCACGGCCTGCTGCGCCAGGGCGAGGCGGACGAGGTGGTGAAGCTGTTCCGCGACCACTACAACATCCCGCTGGTGCACCGGGACGCGTCGGAGCTGTTCCTGGGCGGGCTGGCCGGCGTGTCCGACCCCGAGGTGAAGCGCAAGACCATCGGCCGCCTGTTCATCGACGTGTTCGAGCAGGAGGCGGCGAAGGTGGGCGGGGCCGATTTCCTGGCCCAGGGCACGCTGTACCCCGATGTGATCGAAAGCGTGTCCTTCACCGGCGGCCCGTCGGTCACCATCAAATCCCACCACAATGTCGGCGGCCTGCCCGAACGCATGCGCATGAAGCTGGTGGAGCCGCTGCGCGAGCTGTTCAAGGACGAAGTGCGGGCGCTCGGCCGCGAGCTGGGTCTGCCGGAGCGGCTGGTCGGCCGCCACCCGTTCCCCGGCCCCGGCCTCGCCATCCGCATCCCGGGCGAGGTGTCGCCCGAAAAGCTGGCGCTGCTGCGCAAGGTCGATGCGATCTTCCTGGAGGAGATCCGCAACGCCGGCCTGTACGACGCCATCTGGCAGGCGTTCGCGGTGCTGCTGCCGGTGCGCACGGTGGGCGTGATGGGCGACGGCCGCACCTACGACCACGCCTGCGCCCTGCGCGCCGTCACCTCCACCGACGGCATGACGGCCGAGGCCTATCCCTTCGACCCGGCGTTCCTGAACCGGGTGGCGACCCGGATCGTGAACGAGGTGCGCGGCGTCAACCGCGTCACCTACGACATCACCTCCAAGCCGCCCGGCACCATCGAGTGGGAGTGAGCGGACACCGGTCCGGCGCACGGTTGGTTGCACCCGTGCGCCGGACCGGTGCTGTCCTCAACCGGCCGTCGAGGGCTGTGGCGGGATCAGCGCGTCGTCGATTTCCCGCGCACGCACGGCGGCCGGCCGCGCGCTGATCCGGTTCCAATACTGTTCGAACACCGGGCGCTTCTCGATGAGGCCGAATGCCATCCCGAAGCCAAGGAAAGACCCGAAATAAAGGTCGGCGGCGGTGAAGCGGTCCCCGACCAGGTACTCCCGCCCGGAAACCGCGCCTTCCATTGCGTTCATCACGTCGGCGTAGCTGCCGTAGCCCACCATCCCGCGCCGGTCCGGCGGGACCTCAAGGTTGAAGGCTTTGGCGTTCGTAGCGGCCTCCATAGGGCCGGCGGCGAAGAACATCCAGCGATAGTAGGGGCCGCGGAGGCGGTCGCCGGGCGGCGGTGCCAGCCCTGCCTCGGGGAAGGCGTCGGCAAGATAGGTGCAGATGGCGGCGGACTCGGTCACAACCGTGTCGCCGTGGCGGATTGCCGGCACCTTGCCCATCGGGTTGATCGCAAGATAGGCGGGGGCCTTCATGGTCGTGCCGTACTCGAGCAGTTCGGTGCGGTACGGCCGTCCGATCTCCTCTAGCATCCAACGGACAGTGCGCCCGCGCGACATCGGGTGAGTGTAGAAGACCAGATCCTCGGCCATGGCGGACTCTCCTTTGATCCCGTGGCGAACCGGCGCAAGCCGGGGCAATGGCGGTGCCCTGCGCCCCGTTTGGCTGCGTCGGACGGCTGCCTGCAGGCAAGCACCCGTTCCAGTGGGTCGCAATCGAATTCTCCGAAACCATCGATTCGCAGCGGGGCCTTGGCGCCGCCTTCTTCGTGCCGCCACCACGCAACTCACCGGTTTCATTGGGAAGCAGGGCAGGGGGGCTGTGATCTCTTGAGTCCGCGGCACAAGAACGGGCTACAAGCTGTTCATTGGTAAACCCTCCCGGTGAGAGGGAGGGATCCGGGTTGGAATAGGCCCGTGCCCACGTCCGGTGGGCCCCGTCTGTTCGCAGTGGAACGTCGGTTCGGAACGGAATGAGAACATTCTCGTTGATGTTCTTAATCCGTTCTCTTAACTTCGCCACGTCAACGAACGGAGACAGACATGCCGATCCTCAGGGCTGCCGCCGAGTTCCTCGCCATCACCGCGCTGTTCGGAACGCTTTATGCCTGGACGGTGGTCGGATCGGTCGAGCCCGCCGGTTCCCAAGCCGCATCATCCCGGACGGCCGCCGCGGCCGGTGCCCGGACGCCCGCGCCGACGGGCGAGGTGCGCGACCTGCGGCAGGTGGCGGAAGCGCGCTGAGCCCCCGTCGCGGCCGTATCCGGGGCGCGCGGCCCCGTCAGATCCGCGTGCGCACTTCCCACAGTTCGGGGAAGAACACCGTGTCCAGCGCCTTGCGCAGGTAGCCCACGCCGGCGGTGCCCCCGGTGCCGGGCTTGCCACCGATGATCCGCTCCACCGTCATGCGGTGGCGGAAGCGCCACTGCTGGAACGCATCCTCGAGGTCCAGGAGCTTTTCGGCGAGCTCGTACAGGTCCCAATAGGTTTCGGGGTGGCGGTAGACCTCTTCCCACGCGGCGAGCACGCTGGCGTCCAGGCTGTGCGGCGTGCGCCAATCCCGTTCCAGAAGTGCCTTGTCGATGGCGAAGCCGCGCCGGGCCAGCAGCAGGATCGCCTCGTCGTACAGGCTTGGCCGTGCCAGCCGTTCCTGAAGCATATCGTAGCGGTCGGTCTGGTGCCGATGGGGTTCGGCCAGGCGTCCGTCTTTGTTGCCCAGCGTGAATTCCAGCATCCTGTATTGGAAGGACTGGAATCCCGACGACTTGCCGAGGTAGGGGCGGAACTGGACGTAATCGGCCGGCGTCATGGTGGACAGGACGGTCCAAGCCTGGATCAACTGTTCCTGGATGCGCGATACCCGCGCCAGCATTTTGAAAGCCGGGCGCAGTTCGCCCGACCGGATCTGGCGCAGCGCCGCTTCCAGTTCGTGCAGCGCCAGCTTCATCCACAGCTCCTTGGCCTGGTGGATGATGATGAACAGCATCTCGTCGTGTTCGGGGCTCAGCGGCTTCTGCGCCCCCAGGATCTCGTCCAGACGCAGGTATTCGCCATAGCCCATGGCTTGGCTGAAATCGGTGTAGGCGCCTGCGGCGATCCCGTCGTCGCCGAGGCGGTCGCCGTCCTTGCCGGCTGCGGCCATTGCGGCCTCCCTCGTTCCTCTGTTTGCCGCCCACCCTACACCTGTGCGGCGCTCGGGTGCAGGTGCGGCGAATACCCCTCACGAAGCACCGCCACGAGAGGTTCCGGCGTCAGGACGTCCACCGGGCCGTGCGGACGGGCGACGGCCATGTCGTAGCCCGACGGGGACCAGCGCAGCAGCCGACCGCCCAGGACCAGCCACGCGTTCGGATCGTCGGGCCGGACGATCATCGCGCCGTCCGGAAGCCGGGCCGGATCCGCGGTCCAGCGCCCTTGTGCGGTCCGGGCGGCATGCAGCACCCGGTCGATCGAGGGCGCCCGCCAACCCTTTCCGGAACCGTCGACGGGATGGGCCACGGGATGCGCGCGGGCCCATGCGGCACGGAAGGCGTCGTAGCGGTCGCGCCGGCATTCCGCGCAGGGGCGGTGGCCGGCCGCCAGGGCCGTGGCCTCGTCCAGGAAGAACAGTTCGGTGTACCGGCCGGGCTGCATCAGCGCACGTCGCCGGTCTTTGAAACGGGTTAGGCAGCAGATCCAGGCCCGGCCGGCCCATCGGCGCCGGATCGTCCCGGATGCATCGTGCAGACAACCGCGGTTACCCAGGAACAGGCCGCGGTCGGGCACCGCGACCAGTTCGTTGAAGGGGGTGACGCGGTTCCGGTGCGGCATGCCCCGACTGGACCCGCGCGGGGCGCCGCGGGTCAAGACGCGATCGACTGGGGGGGGATGGAACCGACCGGCCGTCCCCCGGTTCTCAGCGGGCGTTGCCTGTCAAGGAACGGAGGACCGAGAATGTTCACCCGCGCCGACCTCGATGCCCTGCTGCAGGATCCCGGGACGCCGGCCGTCTCCATCTACCTTCCCACCCATGTGGCGGGTCGTGAGGTGCGCCAGGATCCCATCCGCTTCCGCAAGCTTCTGGACGAGGCCCGCCGCCAGTTGGAGGCGAACGGAATGCGCGGCTCGGAGGTGGATGCGTTCCTGGCACCGGCCAACGCCCTTTTGAACCGGGAGCATTATTGGCGGCGTCAGGCCCGCGGGCTGGCGGTGTTCCTTGCTCCCGGCCGCTTCCACGAGCACCGGGTGGACGCGCAGGTGCCCGAACGCCTGCTGATCGCCCCGCATTTCCACGTGAAGCCGCTGCTCCCCCTGTTCGAGGTGGACGGAAAGTTCCTGTTGCTGTGCATGGCGCTGAAGCGCATCGCCCTGTTCCAGGGCGACCGTTTCGGGCTGCATCAGATCCCGCTCAGCGAACTGCCCGCCGGGATCGAAGCCGTGATGGGCGAACCGGACGAGGAGGGCCGCATCAACTGGCGCGTCCCGGAAACCCCGGCACAAGGCGGCACCGGCGGTTCGAACCGCGGCATGGCGGGCGGGCAGGACCATCCGGAGGCCAATTCCGGCGGCACCCTGACCTGGCTGTCCGAATTGGACCGCATGATGCACAAGCGGTTCGCCAACGATCCGGCGCCGCTGGTCGTGATCGGCACCGAGGACGTGGTCGGCGATTGGGCCAAGATCACCCGCATGGCCGAGCGCATGGCGTCCCGGTTGCACAAGAACCCGTTCGGCCTGGATCAGGAAACGCTGCACGGCATCGCCTTCGAGGCGGTGAGGCCGGTCCTGGACGTGAAGCGCAGCGAACCCGTGTCCGATTTGAAGCCGGGCGCGCCGCTTTCCGCGTGGGAATTGACGGATGTGATCGCGGCGGCGGTCCAGGGCCGGGTCGACCGGCTGCTGGTGGCCTGTGACACGGAGGCCTGGGGCCGCTTGGACGAAGGATCGGGCCGGGCGTTCCCGCACCTGCGCTACGAACCGGGTGACGAGGACCTGCTGGACCGCGCCGCCGCGCTGGCGTTGAAGACGGGGGCACCGGTGCACGCCCTGCGCCGGGACGAAATGCCGGATGGTCGCATGATCGCGGCCCGCCTGCGATATTGAGACCCCGCGATACTGAGACGGGGCGAGCTGAAAATGCAGCGGGGGAAGGCGGCCGCCTTCCCCCGTTTGCTCCTATGGCCGTGCCTTAACCGGCGGTCCCGGTCGGCGTGCGCCGCGCCGCCCGGTGCCAGGGGATCGGAATCGGGCGTGCCGCCTGCTCGTCCCGCCGCGTGGCGGAGATGTCGATCTCGATGCGGGCGAGCGCCTTGCGCAGTTCGTGAATGGCGTCGTTCAGTTGCTGGATGCTCTGCTCACCCGAATGCTGGCGCCACGTCCGGTAGGCGGCCAGGGTCGCCCGCGCGGTTTCGCGCAGGCGGCCTTCCACCGCATCCACGGGGGCCGGTTCGGTCCGTCCCGCCGGCGACCCGCCGGGACGCGGGGGGGCCTCGCTCGCAGGCTGGCCCGCAGGAGCCGCGGCAACGCCTGCCGGCTGGGTTGCAGGGGCCGTTGCAACGGGCGCGGGCGCCGGAGTGGGGACCGGCGCTGGAGCCGTCGAGGGCGCGGACACCGAACGCAGGCCGATTTGCCCGGTGATGCGGGTGTGCGGTGCCGGGGTGTTTGGGGCCGGCGCAGCAACGGCCGCCGGACGTGCAGGCGGAGTGGGTGTTGCTTCCGCGCTGGGCGAAGCCGTCGCGACGGGGGCCACGGGCTCATTGGCCACGGGCTCATTGGCCCCGGGTTCATTGGCCGGGGGTTCATTGGCCGGGGACGGTGCCTCGGTGGCCTCGGACCCGGGTCCGGCCGCTTCGGCCTTCTTCAAAATGTACGAGATTGCGCTGGGCGTGCAGTCGAACTCGCGTGCGATGGCGGACAGCGTGGCCCCCGCACGATGCATTTCGACGATCCGCGGCCAAGCGGACTGTGGGATGCGGCCGCGACGCTTCGGCTGGTCCCCCTCTGCCTCAGGGACGCTCTTATGAATGTCGCTCGGCTGCCAGGTATCGGAGGGGCTCATCGGATCTCGCGTCGACTTGATGGATTTCAAAAAGCACCACGCGCGCGCTCCCTGAGGATCGCGCCACCGGTCGCACCGTCTTCGGGGGGCCTGCGACCGCAAATAATGGTGATTGCGTAAGATTACCAGTGCTGTCGTTCGGCGAAAACCGAATTCCACCCTTTCCGCGCGACTGTCCGGGGGGCGCGGCTTTCAAATGCCGTTCCGGCGCAGTTCCGACCGGCGCGCGCACGTTGAAGCGGTGCGCCCCGGATTGTCGGGACTACCCCTGTGGATAGCGCCCGTCCAGGCAACGCGCGAGGTCGGGCAACGGGCGGGCCAACTCGGGTCGGCCGGACATCCAGGCCTCCAACGCCGCCGCCGCGGCCAGGACGAAGCGGTCCGCACCCTTGGGGCCGCAGACCTGGATTCCGAATGGCATGCCTGTCGGATCGTGGCCGCAGGGAATGCTGACGACGGGACTCGCGGTCAATGTGAGACCCCAGGTGAGGCCGACCCACTCGATGTAGGTCCGCATCCGCACGCCGTCGATCTCGGTCACGTATTCGGTCGTCTTGTCGAACGGGGGGACCGCGACCGTCGGGCAGATCAGCAGGTCGATGTCGTTGAACAGGGTTTGGAACGACCGGAACAGGCGTGTGTGCGCCTTCTCCGCCTCGACCACCTGCGGCAGCGTCAATCCCCGGCCCAGGCGGACGTTCTCGTGGACGCGGGGACCGACGAGGTGGGGGGTCTTGTCCACCCGTTCGGCATGGGCGCCGACGAACGCGGCCCCGCGCAGCGTCTCGAACGTTTCGCGGGCCCGGTCCAAGGGCGGCTTGACCTCCGCCATCGACCGGAACGCCGTCTTCAACGCCGCCATGCGGGCGGCGAAGGTGTCCCGGATCCGCGGGTCCACGGGATGGAAGCCGAGGTCCGCCGTGATCCCCACCCGCAGCCGACCCAGGTCGACGGCGGGCAGGGGCCAGATATCGCCCGGTCCAAGGTTCCTTGCGATCGGGTCGCCCGGATCGTCGCCCACCATCTGCGCGAACAGCAGGGCGGCATCGGCCGCCGTCCGCGCCATCGGCCCCTCGACGTTGAGCGGCGACCAGCCGCGCAGTTTCCGGCTGTCCGGCACGCTGCCGGGCGACGGCCGGAATCCGGTCACGCCGCAGAAGGCCGCCGGTGTGCGCAGGGATCCCCCGACGTCCGATCCGGTGGCCAGCGCCACCATTCCCGCCGCCAGCGCCGCGGCCGAGCCGCCGGACGAGCCGCTCGACGTTTTCGCGGGATCGTGCGGGTTCCCCGTCATGCCGTAGACGGCGTTCGTGGTGACCGCTCCGGCGCCGAATTCCGGCGTGTTGGTCTTGCCCAGCACCACGGCACCGGCCCGGCGCAGGCGGGCGACGATCGGGTCGTCGCGCGCCGGGACATGGTCCTTGAACAGGAGCGAGCCCCAGGTGGTGCGCAGTCCCGCCGTTTCGGTCAGGTCCTTCACGCCCAGCGGCAGGCCGTGCAGCGGGCCCAGCTCGTCGCCGTCCAAAACCGCCTTCTCGGCCGCCTTGGCCGCTTCCCGGGCCCGCGCGTCGTCGCGGGCGACGATGGCGTTGATGGCGCCGTTGCAACGGTCGATCCGGGCGATGCACGCGTCCAGCAGTTCGACCGGCGACAGGTCCTTGCGGCCGATCAGGCGCCGGGCCTCGACGGCGGGGAGGTCTGCGGGATCCGTCATCGACGGTCCTCCAATTCCTTGAGGAACGCGGCCATGGCCGGCAGGACCACATCCGCCCGTTCCCGATGGGGCGTGTGCCCGCAGTCCGGGACCAGGAACGTCCGCGCGGGGCCGGACACCTGCGCCGCGATGGCCTCGACCTGCGCGGGCGTGCCGTATTCATCGCGGTCGCCCTGGATGACCAGGATCGGGCACGCGACTTGCGGCAGCAGGGCTTCGATGTTCCAGTCCCGGAACGGCGGCGAGAGCCACGTGTCCGCCCAGGCATGGAAAACATGGTCCACGTCGTCGTGGTACCGCGCCAGCCGGTCCCGCAGCGGCGTCGTCCGGTAGGCCGCGACGGCATCGCGGATGCCCGCGAGCGTGACATCCTCCACGAACACGTGGGCGGCCTCCACGATCAGGCCCGTGGGCGGGCGTGCGGCGCCGGCGGCGTGGGCGGCATGGATCAGCGCGATGGATCCGCCATCGCTGTGGCCGACCAGGACAGGGCGTTCGATCCCCAACCGGTCCAGAAGCTCCGGAAGAACGCCCAACGCTTCGCGGTGCAGATAGTCGAGCCCGCGCGGGCCGGACGGCGGTTCGGACCGGCCGTAGCCCTGGCGGGAATAGACGATGGCCTCGCCGCCGGTGGCCGCAGCCAGTTTCCCCGGCGTGTCGCGCCACAATCCGATGGAACCGAGCCCTTCGTGCAGGAACACCATCGGCGGCGCGCCTGGGCGCGTGGCCGGAAACCGCCGGACCTCCAGGCGCCGCCCGCCGGCTTCGACGAAACCGTCGATGGGAGTTGGGATCTGCATGGGGCCGAGCTTCGGGGACCCCGGCGCCCGATGCAAGCGGACAAGCAGCGGAAAGCCCCCGGATGTGGAGAACCGGCGACATGCTGCCTCAGGGCGGCCGGATACCGTCCGGCCCGTTGTCCGGAGGCGGTCGATCATGCAGATTACCCCTGCCCTCAAGCGGCCCGCACCCCGTACACGTCCCCGCGCGCCGCGGGCTTCCCAAGACCCCACGAGACGAAAACCATGTCCGACCAGACAGCCCGTCCTTCTCGTCCCGGCCGTGCACGTCCTGGAACCCGGGTCGCCGCCGCGGTGGCCCTGTGCGCGATGGTGTCCGCGGGCGTCGCCCAGGCCAAGGAAGCGTGTTTCACAAAGGCCGAGTTCGAGGCCGAGCAGGCGATCCGTCTGCACACCGAACTCATGGTCGTCGGCCTGACCTGCCGGACACCGGGCAGCGGCGACGTCCTGTTCCACAACTACCGCGATTTCACGAACCGCCACCGCGAACAGATCATCCGGTGGGAGAAGACCCTGATCTCGTTCTTCCAGAAGAACGAGAAGGGCAATGCCACCCGACGGCTGGACACCATGCGGACCGAGGTGGCGAACGAGATCTCCCGGCGGGCCGTTCTGATGAGTCCCGTACGCTTCTGCGAAACCATGGTCCCCGGGGCGACCGAGGCGGTGAAGCTGTCCCGCGAGGATCTGCTGAAGCGCGTCGGGAATTACTCGGGTGCCGGAAACCTGCGCCTGTCCTCGCGTCCGCTGTGCGAACCGCAGCGGCTCGAAACCCTCGCGCCCGAGGCGGTCGCCACCAACCTGAAAGTCGTGAGCCTGCCCTGATGGGCACGGGCGGCGCGGAGTCCACCGCAAGCGCCCGCCGGGCTGTCATTGCCGGTGCGGTCCGCGAAGCGGCGGGGCTGCCGTCGCTGGTGTTGGGGGCCAGCTATCTCGGCTTCGGCTCCGTGGTGCATCAGAGCGGATTGGACGTCTGGCACGGGCTTGTGTCCACGCTGACGGCCTGGGCGTTGCCGGGCCAGATCGCGGCCATCGAGCTCTATGCCACCGGCGCGTCGCTGGCGGTGATCGCACTGGCGGTGGCGCTGACCAACGCGCGGCTGTTTCCGATGACCGTGTCGCTGATGCCCCGGTTGCGCCATCCCGGACTGCCGCGCTGGCGCATGTATCTCTACGCCCATCTGGTGGCGGTCACCGGATGGGCGTTCGCCATGCGGCGGGCCCCCGCACTGCCGGTGGAGCACAGGGCGGCGTACTTCGTGGCCTTCGCCGGAACCATCTGGGCCGCGTCGCTCGTGTGCACGGTGGTCGGGTTCCTGCTCGCCGGGTCGGTGCCGGGACCGGTCGCACTCGGCCTCGTCTTCCTCAACCCGATCTATTTCATGCTGGTGTTCGCGGCCGATGCCCGCGGTGCCGCGCGGATCCTGTCGCTGGTGCTGGGGGCGGCGCTGGGTCCGCCGCTGCACGCCCTTTCGCCCGGCTGGGGCCTGATGGTCACGGGTCTGGTCGCCGGATCCCTGGCGTTCGCGGCCGGACGCGTCGGTGCCGGCCGCGGCGGTAACGGTGGGGGGTAACGTGGGCACCGTGGACACGGCGATCTGGGGGATGCTGGTCGTCGGGGCCGCGGTCACCTACGCGTGGCGGGCGCTGGGGGTTGCCCTGTCGGGACGGATCAACCCGGACGGGCCCGTCATCGTCTGGGTCGCGTGCGTGGCCTACGCGCTCCTGGCCGGGCTCGTCGCCCGCATGATCGTCCTGCCCTATGGCGCGCTGGCGTCCGTCGACCTGTGGATCCGGCTGGGTGCGTCGGCCATCGGCCTCGGCGTGTTCTACGCCACCCGACGAAACATCCTGGCGGGTGTCCTCGCCGGGATTGGCACGCTCGCGGCGCTGGTGTCCGCGACCGCGCCGTAAAAAGCACGGTGGATCCGGGGACGGGGCGGCTCCGCGGCCTGATTGGCACGGGGGGTTAGAAACGCCGGTCGATCGACATGAAGACGCGCGGGTTGCAACCCATGCTGAGGCCCGAGCAGCTGTCCACCGACCCCTCGCTGTCACCGACCTGGATGGACATGTTGAAGCCCAGCCATTCGCGGCTGAGGCTCAACGACCAGTCCATCCCGTCGCCGGGCGGGCCCTCGCGCATGCCGCTGCCACCCGGGGCTCCCGCGTCGGGGCGGCTGGTGTCCGTCCATTGGTATCCGATGCGCGCACCCAGGGTGAACGACATCGGCAGGGCAATGTTGGCGCCGCCCTGAAGATAGGTTGCACGGCCGGCGGCCTCGCCCAGGTCGGGGACGACCGAGCCGGCCCCGAAGAAGGTGATCGGTCCGAAGTTGTAGCCCAGTGTCAGTTGGCCCAGCGGAACGGCCGTGTCCAACGATGGCGAGGTGGCGGTCAGGGGCAGGGATCCCAGGCTGAAATCCCACAGGACGCCCCCGGCCTGACCACCTGTTCGCCCCAGCGTCTGCGGGCCGTGCATCGTCAGCCCCGGTGACGGCGCCGGCACCGGGGACGAGCCGGCCGCGGGCAACGTCGCCCAGGAACCGCCCCGCAGAATGTCGAAGGCCGGCGGAACCGCGAGGGCGGGTCCGGGTGCGGAGGCGTCGCCGATCGCGTCGCCGCCGACCGCGAACTGGTTGAGCGGCGCGGCCGGATCGGCTTGGGCCTGGATCACATCGGCCGGGCGGGTCAGGCGGTCGAGTTGGGAAAATGCCGCTGCCGGTGGTGCCGCCATGGACACCGCCAATCCGCATGCGGCCGTCGCCTTCATGATAAGCCGAGATGGAACGGTCACGACCGTCCTCCACGGAAAACCATTCCGACCGATTATACGGTGCTTCCTACCGATTAGATACCGTTACACAGCCTTCCGGTGGAGGTATCCCGGCCCGGCCGGCGGACGCGGGTTCAGGCCGGCGTGCGCGTGTCGGTCGACGGATGCCACCCCTTCGCGGTCTTCGTCAGTGGTTTGGACCCGGACCGCGCCTCGGACAGGATGCGTTCGGTTTCCGTGCAGACTTCCCGCCAGAAGGCCGCGGCGCGCTGATTGTTGGCGGCAATGAATTCGACGAGCCGAGCGCGGCTGAGCCGTGCCGCGTCGCTGCCGCGTTCCTCGACCAGCCGCTTTGCGACCAGCAGTATGTCCAGATCGACTTTCATGCCGCGACAAACGTATCCCGTTCAGCTTTGTTCCCGTGACTGTCGTTGGTGGTAGACAGCCGTTTCTGGAGGTGTGCCATCGAAGGTTGCGCACCTGCCCCGTTTCCGCATGGGGCTGGGGGCTGCCTGGTCAGGAACGACGGCGTTCGAACCGCCAGACATCCGCGTCGTCGACGACGCGGACGAGGTCTCCGCGGCGGACCAGGCGGTTCAGGTGGGCCAGGGTTTCGCCCACGGCAAAGGCGGACTGGTGGACGTCGAGATCCCGGCGGAACAGCACCCCCATGATGTCGGCCACCGAGCGCGGGTGGTCGCAGGCCGCCAGCGCATCGGCAAGCCGGTCGTCGTGGTGGGCCGCAAGGGCTTTGCGCCGGGGGTGCAGCCCGCGGAACGGGCGTCCGTGCGAGGGCAGCACCAACGTGTCCTCGGGCAGGTCCGCGAACCGTTCCAGCGAGGCGACGAAGTCCGCCAGCGGATCGCCGTTGGGTTCCTGGGGCCAGACGCTGACGTTGGGGGTGATGGAGGGCAGGATCTGGTCGGCCGCGATCAGCACCCGCCCGTCCTCCGCGTAAAGGCAGAGCATTTCCGGCGCATGGCCGGACCCGGTGATCACGCGCCATTTGCGGCCGCCCACGTGGAAGGAGTCGCCGTGGCGCAGCCGTTCGAAGCGGGGCGGGATCGGGGAGACGCCGCGGGCATAGGCATTGCCGCGGCCACTGATGGCATCCCTCAGGTCCGGTGCCAGACCGCAGCGCCCGTAGAAGTCCCGTTGCAGGGTGCGGGCGTCCTCGTCGGTCTCGCGCAACAGCATGCGGGCGAACGCCCATTCCGCCAGGCTGGCGTGCAGTTCGATCCCGTGCATGCCGGCCAGCCAGCCGGCCGCCCCCATGTGGTCGGGGTGGAAATGGGTGACCAGGAGGCGCGACAGGCCACGCCCGCCCAGGCCGTCCGCGAACACCCGCCGCCATGCCTCCTGCGTGCGGTTGCTGTTCAGCCCGGCATCGACCGCCAGCCACCCGCCCTCGTCCTCCAGCAGCCACACGTTGACATGGTTGAGGGCGAAGGGCAGGGGCATCCGCACCCACAGGATGCCCGGGGCGACCGGCATCACGTCACCCTCGTGCGGGATATCCGCAAACGGGTGGTCGAGGGTGGGGTCCTGGATGGCCATGATCGTTTCGGGTCCGGCGGCTCGGGGCACGCATCATATACCGCCTCGCCTGACAAGTTGCACCATGGCGGCGTATCCCTTGGGCCAAGGGGCCGCGGGCCAATGGCACGGCCAAATGGGGGCCTCAGCTCGATTTGGCCGCCGGAGCCGGGGTGGCGGCGCCGAGCGGGGTGATCCCGTGTTCGATCGCCCAGATGGCGGCCTGTGTCCGGTTCTGGGCGGAAATCTTACGCATCAGGTTTTTGAAGTGCATCTTGACCGTGGATTCGGTGATCTGCAGGTGCCGTCCAATGGATTTGTTGGACTGCCCCGCCAGCAGGCAGCGCAGGATCTGGATTTCGCGTCGGGACAGATCGGACGGCAGCACGGACATTCCGCCGTTCTCGCCATCCTCGCGCGTCCGGGCTGCGATCTGCTGGACGGCCGCGGCGGGGAAGACCGCCTCGCCCAGCATGACGAGATGCAGTGCGTGGACGAGGCCGCGGAAGGAAATCGACTTGCTGAGAAGTGCCGCCGCCCCCTGCGCCAGCGCGGCCCCGGGCAGGCTCGACGGCCAACGGTCGCTCAAGAGGACGATCCGGCTTTCCGGTGAGCGGTCGCGCAGCTGCTTGAGGTCATCCACCCGCAGACTGTCCTCGGCGATGTCGACCAGGATGATGTCCGGACGTGGGGTGCTGTCCAGGCGCGCCAGGGCGACCGGGATGTCCGGGCAGGCTGTCCGCACGCGGAATGGACTGTCCCGGAGCAGTGCGTCGAGCGCATCGCAGAACAGCTTATCCTCGTCGACAACCATCAGCGAATAAGTATTCATGCGTGTCCTTCCTGCAGCGAATTCGCGCATTCGGACAGATGTCTCATCTTTGTCCCAGGCGTGGCGCCGCAGTTACGTATAATTTACGGTTAATTAACGATCCCAAATTTGATCTGAGTTGTTCCTTAACAATCAGTTACCAGATTGCTGCTAACCAATGCTATAGCTCTATGGGCAGAAGACATGAGACACGCGGGGCAACCGCGGAATTCTGAATTTGGGGGAAACACCGGATCAAAGGTTGATCGAAAGGGGGTCTGCTATGACCATGATGCCGCGTTCCATGGCCGCAACGATCGCGGACGAAGACGTGTCCCGTTACGATGCGCCGCATAGCAAGCAGACCGGCCTTTCCACTGCACGGCGCAAATTGGTGGTGGTCGACGGGCAGGCACTTGTCCGTCGGGGGTTCGCGCTGTCGTTGGGGATGGCGCGGCCGGATGCCCAGGTTCTCGAGGCCGCATCGGTGGTCGAGGCGATCGAACTGGCCCAGGGGCATTCCGATCTCAGCCTGGTGCTTCTGGACGTGGATCCGGAGGACGGCGTCGAGTCATTGCGGATGCTGGTGGCGGCCCTGCACCAAACCCCGGTGGTCGCGGTGTCCGCTTCGGACGATCCCGGCCGCATCGTGGCCTGCGTCTCGGCCGGTGCGCGCGGCTATGTGCTGAAGGCCAGCCCCTGCGATGTACTGGAGCATGTGGTTTCGCTGGTCCTCGCGGATCCCGACTACCTGCCCCTCCCGCGTGCCGCCCTGGCCCGTGTGGGCGGCGGCGCCCCCGCGTCAGCCAGCCGCGAGGCCGAGGATGTGGCCCGGCAGTTGACCGACCGGCAGCGGGATGTCTTCCGGCTGCTCCAGCTCGGCTATTCCAACAAGGAAATCGCCCGCGACCTGGGCGTCCTGGAAGGCACCGTCAAGGTGCATGTCCGGGCGATCATGCAGAAGCTCGGCGTTAAGAACCGCACGCAGGTCGCTGTGGTCGCCGTCCGCGGCCTCTCCCCGGCCAACCTGGATTAAGACCAGCCTGGACTGGAGCGGCGCCCGCGTTCCCGTCAAGGACGCGGTGCGGCTGGCCGGGCGGGGCGACCGGTGCTATGACACCCGCTCGACATTGCGGAGCATGGTTCCCGTGGAGCCCCAACGATGAGCGTCGCCGACGCCGTCAATACCGGACGCCTTTGGCGCCGGCACATGGACATGGCGCAGATCGGCGCGCTGCCCAACGGCGGCGTCAACCGCCCGGCTCTTTCCCCGTTGGATGCGGCCGCTCGCCTCAAGCTCGTCGAGTGGGGACGGGCGCTGGGCCTCTCCGCGGCGCAGGATCCGATCGGGAACCTGTTTCTGCGCAGGCCGGGACGCCTTTCACGCGCGCCCGTTGTGCTGACCGGCTCGCACTTGGACACCCAGCCGAAGGGCGGCAAATTCGACGGCGCCTACGGCGTCCTGGCCGGGCTTGAGGCATTGCAGGCGATGGACGACGCCGGCGTGGAGACGCGCCGTCCGATCGAACTCGTCGCCTGGACCAACGAGGAAGGCGCCCGCTTCCAGCCCGGATGCGCCGGATCCGCCGCCTTCGCCGGACTGGTCCCTTTGGAACGGCTGCTGGCGGCGGTCGATCGGGATGGGGTGGTGGTCCGGGATGCCTTGGCGACGGTCCTGGCCAGTCAGCCGGATCTTCCGATCCGCGCCTTGGGTCAACCGGTTCATGCCTATCTCGAAGCGCACATCGAGCAAGGCCCCAGGCTGGAGCGCGAAGGGTGTGCCATCGGGGTGGTCACGGCCATCCAGGGCGCCCGCTGGTTCGCCGTCGAGGTGACCGGCGAGGAAGCCCACGCCGGCACGACGCCCGAGGTCTCGCGCAGGGATGCCCTGGTTGCCGCCCTCGAGATGGTGGCGGCGCTGCGCCGGGTGATGCACGACCCGGACGATGCGGTCCGGTTCACGGTGGGGCGGTTCGATGTCCGGCCCGGCGCCCCGAACACCATCCCGGGGCAAGTGTTCTTCACCATCGATTTCCGCCATCCCGACGCGGCGACGCTCGGCCGGCTGGGCGATCAGGTGGAGGAGGTGTGCCGCCGCCACGCGGGGCCGTGCGCGGTGACGGTCGTCGAAACCGACACGTCGCCGCCGGTCGTGTTCGACGCGGGCGTGATGGACCGTATCCGGGCCGCGGCGGTGCGGCTGGGCCTGCCTTCGCTGGACATGCCGTCGGGGGCCGGTCACGACGCGCGCAGCCTGGCCGCCCTCTGCCCGACGGGCATGATCTTCGTTCCGTGCGAACGCGGCATCAGCCATAACGAGGCCGAGAGTGCCGCGCCCGAGGACCTGGCCGCCGGCGCCAAGGTCCTGGCCGAAGTGCTGGTCGAGTTGGCCGAGTAGCGCCGTCCCCGGCGGAACGGATCAGCCGAACAGCTTGTCGATCTCGTCCTGGCTGATGCTTTCGCTGGCGGCGACGGGGCCGTGCAGTTCCAGCTCCCCGTCCTTCTTCGTCAGCGAGGGCGGCAGGGGCATCGTTTCGAATTCGCGCTTGTTCCAGACCGACATCATCGCCTCCACCCGCTCCTCGATGAAGGTGAGGGTTTGGACCACCTTGTTGATCCGCTGTCCGGTCAGATCCTGGAAATTGCATGCCTCGTAGATCTTCACGAGGATGTCGGAGATGTCGTTGTACTTGCCCAGCGCATCGGCGCTCTTGGTGCGCGCCTTCAACTGATTGACGAGATCCTCGACCAGCTCGGCGCTGCTCATGATGGTGTTGGTCGCCGCCTCGGTGGCCGCGACCACGGCGCTCAGTTCCTCGGACGCGAGCCGGAAGCGGTCTTCGTCCGCCAGCGGATGGCGCAGGGCCGCCATTTCCGCCTTGGTGGCGCGAATCCGCCCGGCAATGTCGTTGATCTCAACCTGGATGCGGTCGATTTCCACCTGATCGTTGGTGAGGAACCGGTCGAGCTTGGCCCCGACCTCGGCAATGGCGCGCAGGACCTCGCTGTTGTCGACCGCGACGGGCGCGGCCGGAGCGGCAAGGGCTGGAAGGTCCGCGGCGCCCGGATGCACGTCGGTGGCGCCCGGGACCGACCGGGCGAACGGCATCTGCTGGGATCGGCGGGCGGCCTGGATTTCCGCCATGAACGGTTTGCGCGTTTCGGGCATTGTCGGCCCACCCTGTTGAAAACGTGTCCGCATCTGCCGACACTTTACTATCGGCCGGCGAGTTTGCAGAGATTTGGTTGTTTTTGCATTAAATTATACAAGTCCAGCACGCACCCCTGGAGAAACCGTTGAACGACATACCTCCGGCGGGCTCCACTTCGGACGTGCCGAGCCGACCCTTGGACACGCGGCGGACGGACCGGGATCATGCCGGAGGGCTGCCGGACCAGACGGCGCTCGTGGCGCAACTCCTTGGCTTGCAGGACCTTCAGGCGCGGGCCGTCGACGCGGGGATGCGCGAGCTGGAGGCCATGGGGAACCAGCTCGAGGACGGGGCCGCCGAAATCCTCGACCGGTTGCAGAACATCTCCATTCGATTCGGCTTCTCGGATCTGCTGAGCGGTGCCGATCCGTACGACGACACCGCCGTCGACGCGTCCGCGATCACGCGCGAGGCGTTGCGCGCGGATCGTGCGCGGCAGGCCATCATGCATGTGGCGCGCATCCTGCGCACATGCACCCAACTCCAGGCCGAACTCGCCGCCGCCGTGCGCAACGTGCATCCGGATGCGGTCGCATCGGTGGAGCCCGCGTTGCGACGGCTTTTGGACGCCAACCGCGCGGCCGGCATGTCCGACCTGCGCGACCGCATGGCCGAGGCCCTCGCAACCGTCCCGTCCCCCTGATTTGCCTCAAAGCGCGCCGCCGCCGCCCCGGTCCGTCCCATAAGGGGTGGCAAAGGCCGGTCGTTCGTCGATGGGCGTGTCGCGCCGCAGGTCCCTGACCCGCACCCGGACATCCCCGGAGGTGGACACGCAGACCTGGGCGAAGACCATATCCTCGCGCGCGACCCGCAGGCGGACGCCGAATTGGCGTTCGTGGTATTCGTCCATGCTGCCCGCGCTGAAATGCTCGACGGTGATGCGGACGTCGGCGCAGGAGCCGCCCGCTTGCAGGTCCGGGGCGTTCGAACCCTTGCTCAGCACCACCTGATGACCGAGCGAGGGCGAGAAGCGCACGCTGGTCACAAAGGCATTGTCGTGGACCGGTATGTAGAGGACCGCGAGCAGGCCCGGGTTGTAGTGGTGGGCATAGGCCACCGCGCCCGTCAGATAGTCACCGGCCTGCTGGGCGGCATCGGGACCGCTGAAACGCTCCGTCGCCCCGACCGCCGCGGACGATGCCGGGGCGGCGAGGGCGGGGGCGGCGAGCACCAGGAGGACCGCCGGCAGCGCGTGACGGTGGGGCATCGGGCGGCCTCTCCCCTCAGGTGTGGGCATGGCCGGATAACAACCCGGCCCCGGATTTGCTCAGGCGGAAACGGGCGTTGCCTGGGTTGCCCTTCCGCCCGCCGGCCTGTATGGCTCGCCGGACGAAACCGAGATCGAGCCCGCCATGAGCGCCCACGGTCCAACCCTCCACGTCATCGCCACTCCGATCGGGAACCTGGAGGATGTGACGCTGCGGGCGATCCGCGTCCTGGGCCAGGTCGCGGCCCTTGCGGTCGAGGACACGCGCGTCACCCCCCGTCTTCTGGACCGGCACGGCATCCCACGTCCGGCACAGGTCTTCCCCTGCCACGAGCACAACGAGGACCGTGCCGTGGAGCGGATCCTGGAGGTGCTTCGGGGCGGCGGCGATGTCGGGCTGGTGACGGACGCCGGCATGCCGGGCATCTCGGACCCCGGATTCCGTGCCGTCCGTGCGGTTCTGGAGGCCGGCTTCCGGGTCGAAGTCGTCCCCGGTCCGGCGGCGGTGACCACGGCGCTGGTGGTGTCGGGGCTTCCGGTCGCCAGCTTCACCTTCCTCGGCTTTCCGCCGCGCACGTCCGGCAAGCGCCGGAACCTGCTGGCACGCGAGGCGCAGGCGCCGCACACGCTGGTTTTCTACGAATCCCCGCACCGGGTGAAGGCGCTGCTTGCCGACGCGCTGGCCGTTCTGGGCGACCGCCAAGCCGCGGTCTGCCTCGAACTGACCAAGCTGCACGAGCGCGTGCACCGCGGCCACCTTACGGATCTGGTGGCCGACAAGGCATTGGACGCGCCCAAGGGCGAGATCACGGTGGTGATCGCCGGCAATGCACGCAAGTTCATGCGGGGCGAGACGCCGGCGTCGGCGGATGGCGACGCGGACGAGACGGACGGCGAGGAATGAGACCCCCGCCCGCAAGGGCGGAACAGGGGCCTGCTCAGGGATCCGGGCGCGCCGTCACTCCGCGGCGGGCGGATGCGCCACGGCACCGTGCGGGTGGTGCCCACCCGGCGCCAGGCCGTGCGCCGGTTCCGGCTCGACCTGCCCGTACCGGCGGCTTTCCTGCTCCCGCAGTTGCCGCTCGACCCAGCCCGAGGGCTTGGTGAAGCCAGCCAGCATTTCGTAGAAGGCCGGCACGACGAACAGCGTGAAGAAGGTGGCGAACAGGGTGCCGCCCAGGACGACCCAGCCGATCGCCGACCGTGTCTCGGCACCGGCGCCGCTGGCGATGGCGAGCGGAACCGCGCCGATGGCGGTGGCGATGGAGGTCATCAGGATCGGACGCAGGCGGGTGACGGACGCTTCCAGGATCGCGTCCTTGAGCGCGTGCCCCTCCTCGCGGAGCTGGTTGGCGAATTCGACGATCAGGATGCCGTTCTTCGCCACGATGCCGATCAGCATGATGATGCCGATCTGGCTGTAGATGTTCACGGTGCCGCCGGTCCACCAAATCGTCAGAAGCGACCCCGTGACCGCCAGCGGCACCGTCAGCATCACCACGAAGGGGTGGATGAAGCTCTCGAACTGGGCGGCCAGCACCATGAACACGACCAGCAGCGCGATGCCGAAGATGACGAGCAGGCTGTTGGAGCTTTCCTTGAACTCCCGGCTTTCGCCGCGCCACGACAGGCGCGCCTCGGTCGGCAGCTCGCTCCCCACCACCTGCTCGACGTACCGGACGGCATCGCCCAGCGTGTAGCCGGGGGCCAGGTTGGCGCTGAACGTCAGCCCGCGCAGGCGGTCGGCGCGCGGCAGTTCGGACGCACCCGCCACATCGGACAGTCGTACGACGGTCGAAAGCGGCACCATCTCCCGCGTGGTCTGGCTGCGGACGAAGATGTTGGACAGGTCGCGCGGGCTCGTCCGGTCCTCGGCCTTCGCCTGGAGGATGACGTTGTACTCGGTCCCGCGGTCCTGGAACGTGGTCACGTTCCGCGCGCCCAGCATCGTCTCCAGCGTCCGGCCGACATCCTCGATCGACACGCCCAGGTCGGCCGCGCGCAGACGGTCGATGTCCACGCGCAACTGCGGCTTGGTTTCGTCGTAGTTCACGCGGACGTTCTGGATGCCGGGGTTCTGCGCCAGGCGCGGCAGCAGCACATCGCGCCACTCCACCAGCTCCTCGTACGTGGAACCGCCCAGGACGAAGCTCAGCGGTTGGTTGCCACCGCCGCCCGGCAGGCCGGACGGGTTGGACGCGAACGCCACGACGCCGGGAACCTGCTGGAGTTTGGGGAAGAGTTCCCGGACCAGATCCTGCTGCCGTTTCGTCCGCTGCTCCCATGGGGTCAGGCGGACGAACATGAATGCCTGGCGCACGTCGCCCGGCCGTCCCCACGACGGCGCGATGTTGGTGGTGATGCGGTCGACCACGCCCTCCGCGATGTACGGCTCCAGCAGCTTCTCGATCTGCAGCACGTTCGTGCGCGTGTACTCCAGCGATGCGCCTTCGGGGCCCTGGACGATGATCTGGAAGGCGCCGCGATCCTCGGTCGGGACGAATTCGCGGGGCAGCGTCTGGAACAACGTCACTGCCAGCGCGACCATGCCCACCGAACCGGCCGCGACCACCAGAGGGGCGGCCAGCGCGCCGCGCAGGACGAAGCGGTAGGCCGCGTTCATCGCTTCGAACGCCGGTTCGGTCAGGCGTATGAGCAGGCCGCCGTGGTCCACCGGCTTCAGCAGCTTGGAGCACAGCATCGGCGTCAGCGTCAGCGCCACCACGCCCGAGAACAGGACCGAGGTGGCGACCGTTATGCCGAATTCCCGGAACAGCCGCCCGATGGCGCCTGGAATGAAGGACAGCGGCACGAACACCGCCGCCAGCACCAGGGTGGTGGCGATCACCGCGAAGCCGATCTGCCGCGCGCCGTACAGCGAAGCCAGGAGCGGCGGCTCGCCCTCCTCGATCCGGCGGTGGATGTTCTCCAGCACCACGATGGCATCGTCGACCACCAGGCCGACGGCCAGCACGAAGGCGAGCAGCGTCAGCACGTTGATCGAGTACCCGAGCGCCGCCAGCACCATGAAGCTGCCGATCAGCGAAACGGGAATGGCCACGGCCGGGATGATGGTGGCCCGGATGGAGCGCAGGAAAAGGAAAATCACGCCGATGACGAGGACCAGCGCGATGCCGATCGCGTGTTCGACCTCGTAGATGGCGCGGTCGATGAAGACGGAACTGTCGGTGGCCACGTCCACCGACATGCCGGGCGGCAGGGTGGGGCGCAGCAGTTCCATCTCGTGCTTGGCGTCGTCGGCCGTCGACAGCGCGTTGGCCGTGGACTGCCGGAAGATCATCAGGCCGACGGAGGTCCTGCCGTTGTTGCGCAGCTCGCCGCGCGTGTCCTCGGGGGCCAGCTCCACCTGGGCCACTTCGCCCAGCCGGATCGGATAGCCTTCCCGCACGCCGAGGACGATGTTGCGGAACTCCTCCGGCGTGGTCAGCGACGTGTCCGTGCGGACGGTGAACTCGCGCTGGCGGCTTTCGATGCGGCCGGCCGGAAGCTCCACGTTCTGGCGGCGCAGTGCGGTTTCCACGTCCTGCGCGGTCATCTCGCGCGCCGCCAGTTCGCGGCGGTCGAGCCAGATCCGCATGGCGTATTTCCGCTCGCCGGCAATGCGGACCGCGGCCACGCCGTTCACCGCCGACAGCCGGTCCAGGATGAACCGGCGGGCGTAGTCGGTCAGCTCCAACTGGTTCATGCCCTCGGCCGTGAGGGCGAAGATCAGGATCGGCCGCGCGTCGGCCTCGACCTTGGACAAGGTCGGGCTGTCGGCCTCGTCCGGCAGGCGCGCGAGCACGCGCGAGATCCGGTCGCGCACGTCATTCACCGCCGCGTCGAAGTTGCGGTCGATGTTGAATTCGATCGAGACGCTGGACGAGCCGTCGCGGCTCACCGCGCTCATCGAGCGGATGCCCTCGATGCCGGTGACCGCCTCCTCGATCAGGGTCGTGACCTTGCTTTCCACCACCGCCGCCGAGGCGCCGCGGTAGATGGTGCCGACGGACACGATGGGCGGATCGGCCAGGGGGAATTCGCGCACGGTCAGGCGGCTGAACGCGAACAGGCCGAAGATGACCAGCAAGGCCGACACCACGGTCGCGAAGACCGGGCGCTTGATCGAGACGTCGGAGATGACCATGGCGGTGCCCCTTTCGGCCTCTCGGGGATCAGCTCGTCGGGGCGTCGATGGGACGGACCGCTGCGCCGTCGCGGATGCGCTGGACGCCGCCGGTGACGACGACGGCGTTCGGCGCCAGCCCTTCGAGGACTTCCGCCTCGCCCGGGATGCGGGTGCCCAGCTTGACCTCGGTGCGGACCGCGCGCCCGTCCTTCACCACGAACACGAACTGGCGCGTGCCCTCCGGCACCAGCGCCTCCTCGGGCACCAGCAGGGCCTGCGGCCGTTCGGCCGTGACCAGTTGCACGGACAGGAACATTCCGGGTTTCAGCGCACCGTCCGCATTCGGCAGTTCGGCCCTGGCTTCGACCGAGCGGCTGACGGGGTCGACGCGGGTGTCGACGACGGTCAGCCGGCCGGTGAAGCGGCGGCCCGGATACGCGCCCGACCGGGCGTCCACACCCGCACCCACCTGCAACGCCGCAAGTGCGGTTTCCGGAACGCTGAAGCGCAGCTTGATGACCGACGTGTCGTCCAGCGTGGTGATCTGGGTGCTGGGCTGCACCAGTGCGCCGACGCTCACCCGGCGCAGGCCCACGCGGCCGGGGAAGGGGGCCGTGATGGACAGGTCCTGGAAGCGCGCCTCGACCGCGCGCACGCGCGCTTCGGCGCCGCGGAAGGTCTGTTCGAGCTCGTCGACGCGGGCCTGCGGGGCCGCGCGCTGCTCCAGGAGTTGGCGGGTCCGCGCCAGGGTCTGGCGCGCGCTCTCGCGGGCGGCGCGGGCTTGTTCCAGCTCGGCCAGGGTCTCGCGGTCGTCCAATTGGACCAGGACCTGGCCGGCGCGCACGGCCTGGCCTTCCTCGAACCGGATCTCGCGGACGACGCCGGGCAGTTTCGAGGTGACCACGATGCTTTCGTTGGCGAGCGTGCTGCCGACGGCCTCGACCGTCTCGGTCACCCGCCCGACGCGGACCGGTTTGGCAATGACCGGGACCGTTCGGGGGCCGCCCTGCTGGCCGGCCTGCGGACCGGCGGCGGTCGCCGGCGGTGCCGACCACAGCGACGTCAGCGGTTCCCGGTAGGCCCACGCAGCCACGCCGGCGCCCCCCAGCACCACGATCATGGCCAATTGAGTGAGCGCGCGCATCAAAACCTCCGGTGCCAACCGCGTCCGCCGTTCCGCATCCAACTGGTACGGGAACCCGTCGCAATTCCTGCGCCGAGGCCGGGACGCGTCCCGCACACCACGAAGGTAGGCGGAGCGGGTCCGATCGAAAAGGGACGATCGAATGTTGCCCGCGGAAGTTGGCTTTCGCCCGATACCGCAAGGCTGAAAATCCAGATAAGCTCTTTCATGTCCCCGCATGGGGTGGCAAAGGGCCGCGGCCGTCAGGGCGGGCCCGCATGGGAGGAAAACCGGCCATGGACTTCGCCTACTCGCCGCGCACCCGGGAATACATGGCGCGCGTGTCCAGCTTCATGGACCGCCACGTCTACCCGGCCGAGCCGCGGTTCTTCCAACAGGTCGCGGACGGCGACCGGTGGCAACCGACCCAGGTGATCGAGGAACTGAAGGCGAAGGCCCGGGCCGAGGGGCTTTGGAACCTGTTTCTGCCGGACAGCGAGTACGGCCCCGGCCTGACCAACCGCGAGTACGCCCCCTTGTGCGAGATCATGGGTCGTTCGCCCATCGCGCCGGAGGTTTTCAACTGTTCCGCCCCGGACACCGGCAACATGGAGGTGCTGGTCCGCTACGGCACGGCGGAACAGAAGGAGGCGTGGCTGAAGCCGCTGCTGGCGGGCGAGATCCGCTCGGCCTTCGCCATGACCGAACCGGACGTCGCGTCGTCGGACGCCACCAACATCCAAAGCTCCATCGTCCGCGACGGCGACCACTACGTGATCAACGGCCGGAAGTGGTGGACGTCGGGAATCGGCGACCCCCGGTGCAGGATCATCATCTTCATGGGCAAGAGCGACCCGCGGAACCCGGACCGCTACAAGCAGCAGTCCATGGTCCTGGTGCCCCGCGACACGCCGGGCGTGACGGTCAAGCGCATGCTGCCCGTCTTCGGCTACGACGACGCCCCGCACGGCCATGGCGAGGTGCTGTTCGAGAATGTGCGCGTGCCGGTTTCCAACATCCTGTTGGGCGAAGGCCGCGGGTTCGAGATCGCCCAGGGGCGCCTGGGGCCGGGGCGAATCCACCACTGCATGCGCCTGATCGGACTGGCCGAGCGGTCGTTGGAAACCATGTGCAAGCGGGTGAAGAGCCGGGTGGCGTTCGGCCAGGCGATCTCCGAGTTCACCACCACGCTGGAGCGCATCGCCGAGGCGCGGATCAAGATCGAGCAGGCCCGGCTGCTGACGCTCAAGGCCGCGTACATGATGGACACCGTGGGCAACAAGGATGCCCGCATGGAAATCGCCATGATCAAGGTGGCGGCCCCCAACATGGCGTGCGAGGTGATCGACTGGGCGATCCAGGCGCACGGGGCCGCCGGCGTGTCGGACGATTTCCCGCTGGCCTACGCCTATGCCTGCGCACGGACGCTGCGTTTGGCCGACGGGCCGGACGAGGTGCACCGCAACCAGATCGGCAAGCTGGAACTGCGCAAGTACAACTGACCGGCGGCAAGGGACCGATGGCCGCCGCGCGGGGCCTTCCCGCGCGGCGGTTCGTTCTTCGGGGAGAGGGCAATGGTGGTCCGCGTGGTGTTGGCCGGGGCGACCGGCTGGGTGGGCAAGGCATTGGTGGCGGCGATCGGCGCCGCACCGGACATGGAGCTGGTCGGCGCCGTGTCCCGGCGCGCGGCCGGTCGGGACATCGGGGTCGCCAACGGCGGGGACCCGCTCGGTCTGATCTGTACGGCTATGTTGGAGGAGGCGTTGTCCGTGCCGTCGGATGTGGTGGTGGACTACACCAAGCCGGACGCCGTGAAGCGCCACGCGTTGGCCGCGGTCGGCGCCGGCCGGGCGGTGGTGGTCGGCACGTCCGGCCTGACGGCGGAGGACTATGCCGAGATCGACGCGGCCGCGCGGGCCGGCGGGGTGGGCGTGATCGCCGCCGGCAACTTCTCGATCACCGCCGCATTGATGCAGCGCTTCGCACTGATGGCCGCCGCGTACGTCGCGGACGTCGAGGTGGTCGACTACGCGTCGGCCGGCAAGCCCGACGTCCCCAGCGGGACCGCGCGCGAGCTGGCCGAACGGCTGTCCGCCGCGCGCAAGCCCGCCACCTCGAAGCCGGTGGCCGATCTGTTCGGCCCGAAGGAGCTGCGCGGCGGCGCCATCGGCAGCGGCGAGGGCGGCCCCGTCCAGGTCCATTCCCTGCGCCTGCCGAGCTACATCCTGTCCTGCGAGGCGGTGTTCGGCGCCCCGGACGAGCGGCTGACCATCCGCCACGACGCCGGTTCGAGCGCAGCCCCCTATGTTGCCGGCACGCTGCTGGCGGTGCGCCGCGTGCGCGAGCAGGCGGGCCTGCGGCGGGGGTTGGATACGTTGCTGGAGTGAGAAGGAATGGACGCGGCTTGCGGCCTCAGGCCGGGGTCTGGAACTGCTTGCCCAGTTTCAGGCTTTGGCCCTGGTAGTTGCTGCTGATGCCCGACCCGTAGAGCTTGTCGGGGCGCGTGGTCAGGCGCTCGTACACGAGACGGCCCACCATCTGCCCGTCCTCGATGATGAAGGGCACGTCGCGGGCGCGCACCTCCAGCACGGCACGGCTGCCCTGTCCGCCGCCTTCCGCCGTGCCGAAGCCGGGATCGAAGAAGCCCGCGTAATGGACGCGGAACTCGCCGACCAGCGCATCATAGGCCAGCATCTCGGCCGCGTGGTCGGCGGGCACGGACACCGCCTCCTTCGAGGCCAGAATGTAGAAATCGTTGGGGTTCAGCACGATGCCGCCGGGATGGGCGTGCACGGGATCCCAGAAGTCCGCCGGGTCGTAGTGGCCGACCAGGTCGAAGTCCACCAGACCCGCATTGCGCCGGGCCTTCCAGCCGACGATCTCGCCACCGCCCGTCCCGGCCAGATCCACCGTGAACGCCACGCGGCCGCCCTTCACATAGTCCTGGGCCGCGTCGCCGGTGACGAGCTTGGCCTCGTCCTGCAGGCGGCGCAGCGCGGTGTCGCTGAAGCTGGCCGTGCCCTTGCGCAGGCGCAACTGGGTGAGCCGCGTGCCGGTGCGCACCTTCACCGGGAAGCTGCGGGGCGAAATCTCGGCGTAGAGCGGGCCGGAATAGCCGTCGCGGATCTGGTCGAATTCCGCGCCATGGTCGGTGATGACCCGGGCGAACACGTCAAGCCGTCCGGCCGAGCTCTTGGGGTTGGCGAGCGCGGTGACCCGGCGCTTGAGGTTCAGGCCCTCCAGCAACGGGACGATGTAGACGCAATCCTGCTCCAGGACCGCACCGGCGGTCAGGTCGATCTGGTACAGCTTGAAGGCGTCGATCTTCTCGCGGACGGTCGCCCGCGGGCCCGGCAGGAAGCTGGCGCGCACACGGTAGGCGACTTCGCCAAGGCGAAGGTCGAGGCTGGCAGGCTGGATCTGGTCCTCGCCGATGGCTTGCAGCCCCGTGATCTGCCCGTCCGCGATGGCGGCGCGCAGCGCCTGGCTCGGCAGGACGCCTGCGGAACGTTCCGGCTCGGCAGAGGGGTGCGTCATCGGTCAATGTCCAGATTTCATACGGGCGGCCGGCGCGCGGCGGCCGCGACTGTACCAACCCGCGCGGTTGCTTCAACCGTTGCGTCAACCACGGCGGCCGCCGTGGTTGACGCCGTGGAAACAACCGGCACGTCGGCCACCGGTCCGCAGCTTTCCATTCCGGCGAAGGATCCCATGATCTATCCACAGGAAGGTGGATAAAAATCGATTGGGGTAGGGGAGTCGGGCGCGGTTATTCACCTTATCCACAGGGTGGGTGGGGAAAACCCACAGGACTCGGTGCCGACACCCCGGCCGGTCAGGTCACCGACATGCCGTCGTCGGCGGTGATGATCGCGCCGTTGATGAACCGGGCTTCGTCCGAGGCCAGCAGCAGCAGCAGCCCGTCCAGGTCCTCCGGCTGTCCGATGCGGCGGCGGGGCAGCATTTGGATCAGCTTCCGGCCGGCTTCGGTGGTCCAGTGGTGGCGGTTGATGTCGGTCTCGATGTAGCCGGGGCAGATGGCGTTGGTGTTGATCTCGTACCGCGCCCATTCCAATGCCATGGCGCGGGTCATCATCACCGCCGCCGCCTTGGACATGCTGTAGATGCCGATCCGGGCCACCGGCTTCACGCCCACCACCGACGCGATGTTGATGATCCGGCCCTTCACGTTGCCTTCGATCATCTGCCGGGCGACCGCCTGGGCCACGAAGAATGCGCCCTTGGTGTTGGTATCGAAGGTGCGGTCGTAGGTTTCCTCGTCCACGTCCACCAGCTTCTGCTCGCCCGAGATGCCGGAGTTGTTGACCAGGATGGAGACCGGACCCAACGCATCCCGCGCCTGCTGGACGCCGGCCCGGATGCCCGCAACGTCGGTGACGTCCATGCCGATGACGGCGGCCCGCCGGCCCATGGCCCGGATCCGTTCGGCCAGACCCTGCATCTTGTCCGTCCGCCGCGCGCACAGTGCCACGTCGGCGCCGGCTTCGGCCAACACCATGGCGAAGCGCTCGCCCAAGCCGCTGGACGCCCCTGTGACGAGGGCCACCTTGCCGTCCAGGCGTATGGTCTGGGTCATGCTGCCTGCTCCCCGGTTCCTGTTATCCGGCATTCCGGTCCGGCCACGATGCCGGGCGGGCTATGGTGTCACCCGTGCCCCAACAGGCGCTCCACCTGCCGCCAACCGGCTTCGGCCACCGGCCGGGCGCGGGCGCCCATTTCGCGGGCGTGCTGGCTTGTGGCCGTGCCGTCCACCACCCGTCCCAGGATCCCCTGCAGGATGGCCGCCAGCCGGAACATGTTGTAGGCGATGTAGAAGTCCCAGTTCGGGATGTCCCGCCGGCCGGTCCGCCGGCAATAGGCGGCCACATAGGACGCTTCGTCGGGGATGCCGGAATTGGCGAAATCCGCGTCCATGATCCCGCGGAACAGGTTGGTTTCGAGCCGCCACGCCATCGCGTGGTAGGCGAAATCGCCGAGTGGATGGCCCAGCGTCGAGAGTTCCCAGTCCAGCACCGCCACCACCCGCGGTTCGGTGGGGTGGAAGATCATGTTGTCCATGCGGTAGTCGCCGTGGACCACCGACGTCTCGTCACCCGGCGGAATGTTGGCCGGCAACCATTCGATCAGCCGCTCCATGGCTTCGATCCGCTCGGTTTCCGAGGCGCGGTACTGCTTGGTCCAGCGGCCGATCTGGCGCTCGAAGAAATTGCCGGGCTTGCCGAAATCGGCCAAGCCGGCGGCCACGGCATCCACCTTGTGCAACCGGGCCATGACCTCGTTCATATCGTCGAACAGGGCGGCCCGTTGCGCCGGGCTCATGTCCGGCAGAAGCGGATCCCAAAAGATGCGGCCGTCCACATGGTCCATGACGAAGAAGGCGGTGCCGATCACCGCCTCGTCCTCGCACAGCCCGAACGTCCGCGGCACGGGGAAGCCGGTCCGGCCCAGCGCCGTCATCACCCGGTATTCGCGATCCACGGCGTGGGCGGACGGCAGAAGCTTGCCCGGCGGTTTGCGCCGCAGCACGTAACGGCCGGACGGGGATGTGAGCTTGTAGGTCGGATTCGATTGCCCGCCCTTGAACTGCTCCACCGTCAGGGGCCCGCGGAAACCCTCGACCTGGGCCTCCATCCAACGCTCAAGCCCCGCGACCTCGAACCGGCTGCGCTCGCCGACCGGCATGGTCCCGGAAAACCGATCCGCGTCGCCCATCCGGGCCTCCCTCCCTTGGACATTCCTTTTCTTGGGACGAAGTTTCCTCCGCCCACGCAGCCCCGGCAAGCCCCATGGCGTGGGGCGTTGGGGGCAGGGAGGAGCGGGCCGCCGGGGCGGTTGGCCGGGTCAGTTGGCCGGGTCGGTCGGTCCAGGCGGTTGGGGAGCGGGGGCCGTGCCATCCGGGGGCCGCAGGCGGTTGCTGCGCCGGTAGACCACATAGCGCTCCAGCTCCACCACCGGCCGGTATTCGGCGAAGGTCCTGGCGAAGGCCGGATGGCGCTTGAAATATTCGAGGTAGTTGAAGACCTCGTTCCGGCACCGGGGCATGCCCGGCACCCGGTCCACGATCAGCACCGACGGCCGTTCCCGTGCGAAATCCTCGGCCACGCTGTCGAAGACGAAACGTTCGCCCGCCGCCATCTCGGCGGGTTCGTTGTAGAGGGGCGCGTTCGGTTCGCACTGCGCGTAGATGCCCTGGAGCGGCCACATGGTCTGGAACCGGATGACCGTCTCCACGCCCGCGTAGTTGACCATCGGGTAATGCGGATAGATGCCGGGCGAGAAGACCAGCACCTTGCCGTCCTTGGCATAACGCTGGACGATCTGGAGCAGTTGGTGGACCGCCGATCCGGCGAACTGCTGCTGCATGCGGAAGGGGGGATCGGCGATCACGCTCTGGGCGTAGAACAGGCCGAGCAGGGTGCTGGCCATTACGACGCCGGGCAGCCGGCTCCGCTCGCGGGACGTGACGGCATAACGGTCCGCCAGACCCGCCAGGGTCGCGGCGAAGGCCAGGACCGCCATCGCCAGGGCGGGGTAGGTGTGATAGGGCCAGCCCTTGCCCTGGGCAACGGCCGCCAGGATCGCACCGACCCCGAACGCCACGGCCACGGGCACCAGGCGCAGCCTCGGCACCGCGAACGACGCCAGCACGGTTCCCGCAAAGGCCAGGAGCGACGTGAAGGCGACGCTTCCGGTCAAAACCTCCACCGGGCTGCTGCCGCCGATCCGGGTGTAGAACTCGAACACGAACGGCAGCACGAACCGCCAGTAGTCCGGCGTCAGGAAGGCGCCGATCAGCACATGGACCAGCAGTGCCGCGGCAATCGCCCAGGGCACCGGGTCGGTCAGGCCGATCCGCAGCGGGCGCCGGGTCAGCACATAGAGTTCCACCAGCGTGGGAATGGCCAGGAAATGCGGCTTGAGCCCGAAGCCCGTGCCGGCGGCCAAACCCACGGCGACCGCGGTTCCGAGTGGCAGGCCGTCGCCGCGGGCCCGCAGCGCCGACGCCAGCACATAGGGGAAGGCCAGCACGACCATCACGTGTTCGCGCTGGGCGAAGCTGTTGTCCGGCGGCAGCACGGCCAGGAGGAACGGGACCAGCAGCGGCAGCAGGATCCCGCCCACCGGCTGGTCCGGGCCGGTCAGCCGCCGCAGCAGGCGGTAACTGGCGCAGGTGGATGCCGCGATGGCGGCGATCACGCAACCGACGACCCATTGCGCGCCGAGCCCGCCGAACACCTTCGCCAGCAGTTCCGGCAGCGCATAGAGGACGAAGACCAGCGGCGTGTTGACGTCGATGATGTCCCGGTAGATCCGCGCCCCGTTCAGCCACTTCCGGGACATGTCCAGGATCGCGCCGACATCGTGGTTGATGGGCGGCCAGAAATGGCCGCACGCCCACAGCGCGGGAACCAGCAGGAACAGCCCGGTCAGGACCCGGATCACCCGCTCGGCCGAGGGCTGCCGCACGCGTGCGGTCCGGGTCGTCGGACCGGCGCCGTCGGTCACCGCGGCATCAGGGCTGGAAGATTCGGGCGGGGACATCGTTCCTGAGTTTTGGCGCGCTTCGTCACGATCGACAAAGCGTTCCCGTGGAGAACGCGCCCGGGATTGTTCTAATCCACTTGCGACATCGGGTCCAGCAACGGATAGAAGGCCCATGGAGGACACCGAATACGACCTGATGGCCGGGGTCGAGGACCGGATGTGGTGGTACCGCGCGGTCCACGCGAACCTTGTGGCCGCCCACCGGCGCCATGCGGGGCCCGGCCGCGGGCCCATTCTCGATGCGGGCTGCGGGACCGGCGGTTTCCTGGCGCATTTCGCCGGGGCGGATCCCGGCCGGCCGCTCGTCGGGTTGGACTTCCACCCGCGCGCCTGTGCCTACACGCGGCGCAAGACCGGGGCGGCCGTGGTGGCGGGCTCGATCAACGAGCTTCCGTTCGCCGACGGCTCGATGGACGCGATCTTCTCCAGCGACGTGCTGTGCCACCGCGCGGTGGACGAGGCGAGGGCGCTGGCCGAGTTCCTGCGGTGCCTGAAGCCGGGCGGCGCGCTGGTGCTGAACCTTCCGGCCTACGAGTGGATGAAGTCGGTCCATGACCACCGGGTCCACAATGCCCGGCGGTACACCCGTGGCGGGTTGAAGCGGACCTTGCGCGCGGCCGGGTTTGCGCGCATCCATTGCGGCTACTGGAACACCGTACTGTTCCCGTTGATGGTGCTGCGCCGCAAGCTGCTGACGTCCAGGGACGAGGCCAGCGACGTGATGGAATATCCGCCGCTGCTCAACCGTTTGTTCCTGGCGTTGACGGATCTGGAGCGGGCCGTCATGCGGACCGGTGCAAGCCTGCCGTTCGGCGGGTCGGTGCTGGCCGTGGCCGTGAAGGCCGGGTGAACGTTTTCGAGGACGCCGTGACAAAGCCTTTCGCCCTGTCCATCGTCGTGCCCGTGTACAACGGGGCAAAGAGCGTCGGCGCCCTGGTGGATGCGCTTGCGGGCCTGGATGTGGAGGGCGGGCACGAGATCGTGCTCGTCAACGACGGGTCGCCCGACAACAGCCTCGAGGTGTGCCTGGAGCTGACCCGCCGCACGGACGTTCCGGTGACGCTGGTCAACCTGGCCCGGAACTTCGGCGAGCACAATGCGGTGATGGCGGGGCTCACCCACGCGCGGGGCGCCTATGTCATCACCATGGACGATGATCTCCAGAATCCGCCGGAGGAGGTCGTCCGCCTGTTCGAGCACACCCGCCGGACCGGCCGGGACGTCGTCTACACCTATTACGCGGAAAAACAGCACGCGCTGTGGCGCAATCTCGGCAGCCGCTTCACCAACTGGTGCGCGGACCAACTGCTGGACAAGCCCAAGGGGCTGTACCTGTCCAGCTTCCGCTGCATGAGCGCCTTCGTGGTGGAACAGATCATCCGGCACGCCGGCCCGTATCCCTACATCGACGGGCTGATCATGCAGGTGACGCGCAACATCGACCGGCTGCTGGTCAAGCACCTGCCGCGCGCGGAGGGACGGTCCAACTACACGCTGCGCAAGCTGCTGCGGCTGTGGTCGGCCATGTTCCTGAACTTCTCCATCATGCCGCTGCGCATCAGCGGCCTTCTCGGCATCGGGATCGGCGCCCTGGGCGTGCTCGGATTCCTGGTCGTCCTGGTGGAGTGGATGATGGGGGTGACGCCCGAGGGGTACGCGTCCATCGCCAGTGCGATCCTGCTGCTGTCGGGCGTGCAACTCGTCATGCTCGGGCTGGTGGGCGAGTATCTGGGGCGCTTGTTCCTGACGGTGAACCGCAAGCCCCAATTCGTCGTTCGCGACGTCCACCCGCCCGCGGATGCCGCGCGCCGGGGCGGCCGGGTGGACGTCGCGGCCCAATAACCCTGCGGAGCAGGTGGAATGTTCATCTTCTATGCCGCGCTCGTGGCCTCCATCGGCTTTGGTGTGGCCGGCCAGTTCCTGTTGAAGGCGGGGGCCGCGACCGAGAGCTTCGCCCAGCAACTGATCCAGCCGCCCACCATCGTGGGTCTGTCCTGCTATGCGCTGGCGGCCGGGCTGTACATGGTTGCCTTGCGGCAGATCCCGCTGTCGGTCGCCTATCCCAGCGTGTCCGCCAGCTACGTGCTGGTGGTGCTGGTGTCCGTGCTGGCACTGGGCGAAACGCTGAGTTGGGTGCAGGCCGGTGGTATCGGGTTGATCTGCCTCGGGGTTTTGATGCTGTTCGCATGACGCCGGGCGGACCTTCCGGCCGGCTCCCTGTTTCGGCGTCACCCCACGCAAGCGGTGTGGCATGAGCGGGAGGACGGATCGGACCCACACGCCCCCCAGCGACCGCGCTTCGCCGGTCCCGAGACGAAGGGGGCGGGCGCTTCGAGCGCCACGGGCGGCCTTCCAGACCCTGGCCGCGCGTGTCGAAATCGGCGTGCTGGCCGGCGCGCTCGCCGCCGCCGCCGCCCTGCTCGTATTCGTCTGGCTGGCTGGCGCCATCGTCGATGGCGACACCTTGGGCTTCGACCAGCGCATCCTGCGGGCGCTGCGCGCACCCGACGATCCGGCCGACCCGATCGGGCCGCTCTGGTTCGAGGAAATGGCGCGGGACGTGACGGCACTCGGCAGCACCATCGTCCTGACGCTGGTGACGTTGGGCGTCGTCGGCTTCCTGGTGATGTTGTCGAAGCGGGGGGCCGCCGTCCTGGTGTTTGCGTCGGTTTCGGGCGGGACCCTCTTGTCGTACCTGCTCAAGGCGGCTTTCGACCGTCCCCGACCGGATCTGGTGCCCCATGGGGCGACGGTCTACACCGCCAGTTTTCCCAGCAGCCACGCCATGCTGTCGGCCGTCGTCTACCTGACGCTCGGGGCGTTGCTCGCCCGGGTGCAGCCACGCCGGCGGCTCAAGATCTACCTGCTGTGCATCCCGATCCTGACGACCGTCGCCGTCGGCCTCAGCCGGGTCTATCTGGGCGTCCACTGGCCGACGGATGTGCTGGCCGGGTGGTGCGCCGGCGCCGGATGGGCGGCGGTGTGCTGGCTGGTGGCCCTCCGTCTCCAACGCCGCGGGGCGGTGGAGCAGGAGGGCAGGCCTAGGCCCTGAGTTCCCGGTCAGGCCGCCAGCGGGCGGGCGCAGGCGTCGGCCAGGGCGGCCACCACGCGTTTCGCCTGGTCGTCCGTCAGCTGGCCGAACATGGGAAGGCTCAACACCTCCAGCGCCGCCCGTTCGGTGTTGGGCAGCCCGCCGGGGCCGAGCGCGATCCGGCCCTGGTAGGCGGGTTGCAGGTGCACCGGCACGGGATAATGCACGTTGGTCATCACACCCTGCTCGCGCAGGGCCGCCTTCAGCGCGTCCCGCCGGGGATGGCGGATTGCGTACTGGTGGAAGACGTGGGTCGTGCCCGGGCGGCGCCATGGCCGCTCCACGGGCTGTTCGGCGAGTCCGGCGTCGTACACCGCGGCGATCGCCTGCCGCCGCGCGTTCTCGGCCGGCAGCCGTTGCAGCTTCACCCGCAGGATGGCGGCCTGCAACTCGTCCAGCCGCGTGTTCTGGCCGGGGATGTCGCTGATGTAGCGCTCCTTCCAGCCGTATTCCCGGAGCGCCTTCATCTTCGCGGCAAGCCCGGCATCCGGGGTGGTGATGATGCCGCCGTCGCCGAGCGCCCCCAGGTTCTTGGTCGGGTACAGGCTGAAGGCCGCGATGTCGCCGTGATTGCCCACGGCCTTCCCGTTCCAAACCGCGCCGTGCGCCTGCGAACAATCCTCGATGACGGGGATGCCGCGCCCGCGGGCGATGTCCAGGATCGGCCCCAGATCGGCCGGCTGGCCGTAGAGGTGGACGGGGATGATGGCCTTCACAGGCGCCGCGGGCCGTTCCAGCGCCGCCTGGAGCGCGCCGGGGTCCATGGTGTGGCCCTGGTCGATGTCCACGACGATCGGCGTGGCGCCGACCAGCTCCACGGCCGCCACCGTCGCCACCGCCGTGTGCGCGACCGTCACCACGCCGTCGCCGGGGCCCACGCCCAGGGCTCGCAACGCCACCACCAGGGCGTCGGTCCCGTTGGCCACACCCACCCCGTGCTGGCCGGGGCCGACGAAGGCGGCGAACTCCGCCTCGAACGCCTCCACCTCCTTGCCCAGGATGAACCAGCCGCTGTCGAGCACGCGCTGGATGGCGGCGTCGATTTCGGCTTTGGCGGCGAGATAGCCGGCGCGGGGGTCGGTCTGCGGAATGGGCGCGTTCACGGTCATGGCATCGGTCCCGAAAGGCGGGTCGGAGGCGTGCTCGAAGGCACGCGGTCAGAGATACTTGGGCAGGGTTTCGCGGTAGTAGGCCAGCGTTTCCGCCAGGCCCTGCTCCAGCGGGGTGCGCGGAGCCCATCCGACGGCCTGCCGGAACATCGTGTCGTCGGCGTAGTAGTCGCCGATGTCGATGCGCTTGCGGTCCGCGGGGAACTCCTTGATCTCGTAGGACCCGCCGCCGTTGGCGCGGATCAGCGCGTCGGCCAGTTCGGCGAGCGTCACCACGCTGTCCCCGCCGATGTTGTAGATCTTGCCGTCGGTCTCGGGGGACTCGGCCGCCAGCAGCAACGCCTCGGCGCAATCCTCGCCATAGGTGAAGTCGCGCTTCTGCTCCCCGCCCCAGACCTCGAACGGCTTGCCCTCGACCAGCAGCTTGATCCACACACCCAGGAAGGTCTGCCGGGCGTCCTTGACCCGCATGCGCGGCCCGTAGGTGTTGGTCAGGCGCAGCGCGCAGGCCTTGAGGCCGTACACGTTGTTGTAGAGGACGTGGTACCACTCGCCGGCCATCTTGTTGACGCCGTTGACGTCGGTCGGCCGCAGCAGGTGCCGTTCGTCCACCGGCAGATAGTCGGGCTTGCCGTAGATCTGCCGGGTGGAGGCGTAGACGATCTTCACCTGGGGCGCCACCTGCCGGCAGACCTCCAGCAGGCGCAATTGGGCGGTGCAGTTGATCTCGAGGTCCGTGAACGGGTCGCGCATGCTGTCCATGTGCGACGTCTGTCCGGCGAGATTGAAGATCACCTCGCGGTCCTGGACCAGGTGGCGCATGCTGTGCGGATCCCGGATATCCGAGATGTTCACCCGCACCCGGCCACCGGACCGGCGTTCCAGGTCCGCGACGTTCGCCGGGTTGCCGCCGTATTCCGGGACCAGGCTGTCCACCAGCACCACGTCGGCGCCGTATTCGGCCAGGCGATGGGCGAGGGTGGAGCCGATGAAGCCGAGGCCACCGGTGATGAGCGCCCGGCGGCCGGACCAGTGGGCGGGGTCCGGCGCGGCCGGACGGAGCGGATCAACGGGCATTCTGCGTTCGTTCCCAGGGTTTCTGTTGGTCGGGCTGCTGTTCGTCGGGCTTTCGGGTGTCGGATGGGCTGTCGCTCAGGTCGTACACGTCCCCGGGAAACAAGGTGGTTGGGAACTGATCAATACGAAGGATAACCGGCGACCGCGGGTTGCGCCACGCGGGTGAGGAACGGTCGCGGGTTGGTCCGGACCGGCGCGGCCACCCGTCCGGTCCATGCCGGATCCCAAGGATTGTTCGCGGGTTGTTTCGCCTTCGGATCGCTCGGGTGCATGCCGCCTCGGCAAGGGTCCGGTTGCAATGGCAAAAGGCGCGCTCGCCGAAACGAACGCGCCCCGCCCGCCCCTTATTCCAGGGGACATCCCTGTTCCTGGCCGGTCAATGCGCCGGGACCAGTGTCTTCTCCCGCAGCCCCAGCCGTCCGCCGTCGTACGTGGCGGCCAGGATGGGTTCCCACCAGGCCCGGTTGTTCAGGAACCAGCGCACGGTGTCGCCCAGGCCGGTCTCGAACGTCCGCGATCCCGACCAGCCCAGTTCGTTCCGCGCCTTGGCGCAGTCCGTGGCGTAGCGGAAGTCGTGGCCCGGACGGTCGGTGACGAAGGTGATCTGGTCGGCGTAGGGTTTGCCGTCCGCTCGCGGCGCCATCTGGTCGAGGAAGCCGCAGATGGTCAGCACGGTGTCGATGTTGGCGCGTTCGGCCTCGCCGCCGATGCAATAGCTCTCGCCCGGCCGGCCCTTGGCGAGCACGGCCTCGAAGGCGGCGCAGCTGTCCTCGACATGGATCCAGTCCCGGACGTTCGTGCCGTCACCGTAGATCGGCAGCGGCTTTCCCGTGATGGCCCGCACCGTGGTCAGGGCGACCAGCTTCTCGGGGAATTGGTACGGCCCGTAGTTGTTCGAGCAGTTCGTCAGCAGGACCGGCAGGCCGTAGGTCAGGTGGAACGACCGCACGAGGTGGTCGGACGCCGCCTTGGACGCCGCATAGGGCGAACGCGGGTTGTAGGCCGACGTCTCGGTGAAGAAGCCGTCGTCGTCCAGCGATCCGAAGACCTCGTCGGTGGAGATGTGCAGGAACCGGAATTCCCGCTGTTCGGCCTTGTCCAGGCCCTCCCAGTAGGCCAGCGTCGCCGCGAGCAGGTTTCCGGTCCCGGCGACGTTGGTCTGGATGAAGGGGGTCGCATCGTTGATCGACCGGTCGACGTGGCTTTCGGCCGCGAAGTGCACGATGGCGCGGGGCCTCACCTCGGCGACCAGGCGCTTCAGCAGGTCGGCGTCGCGGATGTCGCCGTGGACGAACCGGTGCAGCGGGTGGTCGAGCAGGCCGGGCAGGCGGGTCTTGGTGCCGGCATAGGTCAGGGCGTCGAGGTTGACGACGCGGTGCCCGGCGGCAACCGCCCGCCGGACGAAGCACGAGCCGATAAAGCCTGCGCCGCCGGTCACAAGGAGCGGCGCATTCCGATGGGCGAAGGCGAGGACCATGGAAGTTCTTATCCAGTTCGGCCGGAGTGTTTAGCCCGGTCGGGCCTGTGACGCCCAGGACGGACGCCGTTCGGGATCAGTGAACGCAAGGCGTGGTAAATTATTCCTTGCGAACAGGTGCGATTTTTGGCGCCCCCGCACGTATCTGACAAGTCCGCCGGTGTTCCCCCGATGGCGCCCTGGAATCCGCCGGTGACGCCCGCAGGGACAGGCAACTCCTGACGCGGTGCCGTGTTGGAAGCACTACAGCCTTTCCGGGGAGGCCGTTTGTGATGCGCCGCGCCTTCGTGTTGATCCTTTCCTGCGGCCTGTTGCTTGCGGCCGCCGCGGCCTCGGCGCAGGTCAACGAACAGGCGATCGGACGCCCGCACGAGTGGCAGGTCTGGCACCAGCCGGCCCCCGTCCCGCTTGCCGCGCAGCTTTTCGAGTTCCACGCGCTGGTCTTCTGGCTGATGGTCGGGATCTGCGTCTTCGTCGTCGGCCTGCTGGCCTATGTCATGTTCCGGTTCAGCGAAAGCCGGCATCCCGTGCCGTCGCGCACCACCCACCACACCCTGATCGAAGTGGTCTGGACGGTGGTGCCGGTTCTGATCCTGGTGGTGATCGCGATCCCGTCCTTCCGCCTGCTGTACGTGCAGGACCGGCCGCCGGCTTCCGATGACGTGGTGAACGTCAAGATCGTCGGGCACCAGTGGTACTGGGAATACATTTTCCCCGACCACGACGACCTGAGCTTCAGCAGCTACATGATCCCGGAGCAGGAGATCAAACCCGGGCAGATGCGGCTGATGGAGGTGGACAACCGGCTGGTCCTGCCGGTCGGCCGCGAAATCCGCATCCTGGTCACGGCCGCCGATGTCGGCCATGCGTGGTCGGTCCCGGCGTTCGGGTTGAAACGCGACGCCTGGCCGGGCCGGATCCAGGAGCAGGTGTTCCGCATCGAACAGCCCGGCCTCTACTACGGCCAGTGCTACGAAATCTGCGGCATCAACCACGCCTACATGCCGATCGCGGTCGAAGCCGTGCCGCCGGCCGAATTCGAAGCCTGGATCCGGCAGAAGCGGGAAGGGGGTGGGCAGGCGTCGGCCACCCCGCCGCCCGCCCTGCCGTCCGTGCAGCTTGCCGCCGCCGACCGCTGAACCGCCACGCCCGGCCGTCCCATCCGGCGGCACGGCGGTAGGCACCCGTCCGAGGGGATGACATGGCCAGCACCAATCCGCGCGTTTACGATGCCGATCCGAAGGCCACGCCCCAGGGGCACGACGCGGGCGTGGGGCACGACGACCATGACCACAAGCCCGGCTTCGTGGCGCGCTGGTTGTTCTCGACCAACCACAAGGACATCGGCACCCTCTACCTGATCTTCTCGGTCATCACCGGCGTGATCGGCGGCGCGCTTTCGGTGGCGATGCGGGCCGAGTTGCATTCGCCCGGCCTGCAATTCTTCGCCAATGGCCAGGTGTGGAACGTGTTCATCACGGCCCACGGGCTGATCATGGTGTTCTTCGTGGTCATGCCGGCCCTGATCGGCGGCTTCGGCAACTGGTTCGTGCCGATCATGATCGGCGCGCCGGACATGGCCTTCCCGCGCCTGAACAACATCAGCTTCTGGCTGATCGTCCCCGCCTTCCTGCTGCTGTTCGCCTCCGCCTTCGTCGGCGACGGCGCCGGCACCGGCTGGACCATCTACCCGCCGCTGTCGTCCACAGGGCAACCGGGCCCCGCGGTGGACATGGGCATCTTCGCGCTGCACCTGGCGGGCGCCTCGTCGATCCTGGGCGCGGTGAACTTCATCACCACCATCTTCAACATGCGCGCCCCCGGCATGACGATGCACAAGATGCCGCTGTTCGTGTGGGGGATGCTGGTCACCGCCTTCCTGCTGCTGCTGGCGGTGCCGGTGCTGGGCGGCGCCATCACCATGCTGCTGACCGACCGCAACTTCGGCACCCACTTCTTCGACCCGGCCGGCGGCGGCGACCCGGTGCTGTTCCAGCACCTG